>JAPLUP010000362.1 GCA_026397575.1 Candidatus Zixiibacteriota bacterium | reverse complement strand
GCATTGTCGCACTGATAGGAACTGTACTCTTCGATCACGCCGAAACGTCCTTTGAAAAAGAGAAAGCCGGCTTTGCCCTTCAATTCAAATCGCACGGGGAGATAGAGGGTGCTGTCGTTGTCGGTGACCACGCCATAGTCCATTTTGAAATCGAGCATGTCGACAAATCGCGGTAGTTTGGCCGGCGTAAAAGTGGTCTTGAGGACTCCGTAGGTCTTGGCGTCAATCCAGTAGGTTGCATTTAGGTGGCGCGAATCAAGCGTTTTTGAGCGAGCCATAACGACATAGTAGCTCATCAGCTTTTCTACTGACTGATCAACGGTGCCACCAGTTGTGGCAATGGTCGAGGGGACTACGGCGAATGACGAGTCACCTTTGCCGATCTGATAGTAATCGTACTCCAACATACCTTCAAGGGTCAGCGGATCAACGGAGTTGTCCTTGGAGCCCTCTTTCTTCTCTTTGTCCTTCTGCTCATCCTGCCACTTCTCGTTCAGATCAACGACCTTCTTCTGAATCTCTTTCGGTGGCAGCGGCTTGCCATCCTCAACAATGGACAGAATCTCCTCAGAAGTGCGCTCGCCCCAGAAATAGGCTTTACGTTTGGTGATGGTGACCTCGTCCGGCTGCATATTCTTGTCGTATTTGATCTTGTTGGTCGTGGCCATGTTAGTGTACTTTTCGCAGTGCTTTTTGTCGCGCTCCTGCCTGGCAATAACAGCCTTGATGATGTCCGGTGCGGAGGGTGTCGTCTGCGCGAAGACCGTGCCTGCAATCAGCAGGGTGCTCATAAACAAAACCAGACTTCTCAAGGCTACTCCTTCGGCTCGATGATCTTGACGCTCTTGATCAGATCGCCGATTTCGATTTTCTCAACCACATCCATTCCCTCAATTACATTTCCGAAGAGTGTGTAACGTCCGTTGAGATGTGGTTGCGGCGATTGACAGATGAAATACTGACTGCCTCCGGTATCTTTGCCGGAGGTCGCCATGCCGACCGATCCGGTGTTATACGGCAGATAGTTGTACTCGCAACGGATTTCGTAACCCGGACCACCCCAACCATCACCGCGCGGGCAACCGTCCTGAATCACAAAATCGGGGACCACCCGATGCCAGACGCGCTTGTCATAAAAACCGCTCTTGGCCAACTTGATGAAGTTGGCAACTGTCTTGGGCGCAGCATCGCGCAGCAACTCGATGCGGATCGTGCCTTTGGCTGTATTGATCTCAGCAATGGGATTGGGCGAATCACTTGCATAGATCAGTCGATATGATTCGGGAGTAATGGCGGTCGGAAAGTGATCGTTCTCAGCAGCAACGGGCATCTTCAGAACTAAGGCAAGTGTTAGCACCCGTTTGCGGATGGAGTAGTTGTCATCGACCAATGCCGCCGTGACCGTCTCCCTCACTCCCGGCTTTCCGTTCAGCGAGTCTCCGAAAGCGGCGAGGCAATCGAGAATGGCCGCCTTGATGTCGTTATCGCGGGTATCCTTATATCGTATCAATAAGCTGTTCAATTCCTCAATCAATGTATCCCGAGCAATGCGATCACAGGCAAGGACGACGGGGATGATATCGGAATCCATTAGGGCCGGTGCCGTATAGACGTTCTTGATGCTATCAGACTGAGCACTTAACAGATTCTCGTACGCTGCCGCTCGCACCGTCGGTGCACTATCGCTCGCCAGCACTTTGAGAATCGACCAGCGCTCCGACGAAACAACAGAGCCACAAGCAGTCGCTGCGGCAGCCCGCTTCTGGGGATTGTCGGACTTAGACCACATCCGAATTTGTGGCAGAGCTTCGTCCTTCTTGAGTTTAGCTATCGCCGACAATGCTTCGGTGCAGAGATTGATATCGGCGTCATCCAAGAACGGAGTTAGCAGATCGGATGCTTGTTGATCACCAATGTCGCCGAAGACTCTAATGGCCGCCTGTCGCACATACACATGTTCTTTGGCGTCAAGCAACGCCGTTACCTCCGGCATAAGCTCACGCCCCCTGACCTTGTCAACGACGCCAAGACAGTAGTACTTCACACGCCAGTCGTCTTCCTGCAACAACGGCTTGATTTCGGCAAGGATCGACTTGTCGCCAACTCTGGTGAGAGCGCCGAGAGCATAAAGACGAATCTGACGATTGCTATCTCTCAGGCCCGACACGTAAAACGGCAATGCTTCCCGGTTGGCGCGACGAGAAAGCGAGAAGAAGACTCTCTCCCTGATTGCGACATCCGGATTCGTTGCCTGCGCCACCAGTGCGCCGAAGGAGAGCCGATCTCTCAAGCGATGTATCGATTCCGCTGCCAAGGCACGGAAATGCGGCCTCTCGAGTGAGTCGCTCAGGATCGCCATCAGTTGTTTGGTTGTCGCCGGCGATCCCACCTTGCTGAGGGCTTCAATGGCGCGTGACTTGATCGCCGAATCGCCGTCAGCGGAGTAACGCAGAAGCCATTGTGTGTAAACACTGTCTCCAAGCTGACCGGCCGCAAAGATTGCCTGCAGTCGCACTTGGCGCGCATCATCATCGAGCAGCTTTGATAGATATGATCGATAGCTTGTGTCACCGGCAATCCCGATCATGTATGCGGTTCGGGCGCGGACTTCTGGATCGCCATTCATCGTCCATTGACTGACTTTCGCAGTGTCGATAGCGCGTTCGTCTTCGAGAATGGCAATATCGGCCAACGTTTTGGGCTGGACCCGGCCTTGTCCAAGAGCGTGAGCGGCTGCGATTAGTATTAGCAGTGCCGGTACGGCACACCATAGAGCAATACGATTGGTTTTCATAGGAATAGATTACAGCGATTTTGCGCATAAGACAAGGGGGAAATAGTAGGCTGGTAGAACAGCGAATCCTCCTATGAGTTTGCCTCAGCTGATAATGGAACAGGGAGCAATTATTCCCCCTTATTAAAGGGGGATCTAGGGGGTTGTATTCCTGCTTGCGAATTCTCCGACGTAGGTTATCATTCGAGGCAAAACCTATGCGAATCCATTACGATCCGAAACTGAAGGAGCGAGCGCGAGCCTTGCGCAAAGCGGGTGTACTCTCGGAGGTCCTGCTCTGGAACGAACTCAAAATTCGCAAGCTGCGAGGGTACCAGTTTTCTCGACAGAAACCAATTGAAGAATACATCGTGGATTTCTACTGCAGCAAGCTGTCACTCGTGATTGAAATCGATGGTTCCTCCCACAGTTCACGCCCAGCGCATGATAGTCATCGGCAAGCGCGATTAGAGTCGCTGGGACTGACCGTGTTGCGGTTCCTCGACTCAGACGTGCGAAATAATCTCGCCAGTGTGGTTGCCAGTATAGATGATTGGATTGACCAACGTGCGAGCAGTACAACCCCCTGAATCCCCCTTTGCTAAGGGGGAATAAGCACCTACGATTCCATTCATGCTGGTTGATTTGATCCGCCGACAACCTATTGCAGATCGACGCGAGAACGGGGCTCTTCTGCCTTCTACTTAAGCAATATCATCTTCTTCGTCTGCGTGATGTCGCCCGCATTGAGTCGATAGAAGTAAACGCCGCTGGCGACCGGTCTGCCATCGTGGTCGCGACCATCCCAAATGATGGAATACGTTCCGGCGTTCTGTCTCTCGTCGACAAGGGTCGCAATCTGCCGACCAAGCAGATTGTAGACCGCTACCGACACCTGACCAACATGTTGAAGCGTGTAACTGATCACCGTTTCGGGATTGAAGGGATTGGGGAAATTCTGCTGAAGCTCGAACGCTGACGGTAGATTGGGGTCGCCGTTGTCGTCCACAGGTGTTGCCTGTCGATAACGCGCTCTGGCTGACAGGACAGCGGCTTGTAGCGCAGCGACATCTCTGCCACCCGTCATAACAAAACAGGCCGTGTCGGACGCACCGGGAGCGATATAGAACGGTCCGGTAGCAATGCAGTAGGACTGATCGTACGTACCAAGACTTGCCGTATCAACAAGTCCATGGGTGAGAAACTCCTACTTCCTGGGCTCACTGACCACACCGTTGCCGGAGCCATCGTAGACAACATTGAAGTTCTGGATCGCATAGAAGGTTTGCACGCCTTCGGGGTTCAGAACGGCTGTGCCTCGGAAGCTATTGGCCACCGGACCGCTCTGGTATTGATAGCCAAGGCCATACTCTCTCGAGAAGCCGGTGCGGTCCGATTCGCCGGTTCCCCAAGAGAAGTCCCAGTCACAGAAGATACCGACATACGCGCCGTCAATAGGCGTCGCCGACTTGTTGAAAATGACATATTCGATGATGACATACCGCGCATCAGCACTATTGGTGAAGTTGGCGGTGCGTTGCTCAACGACAATACCGAGCGGGTTGGCGGCACGGTCATCCGCATAGCGGCAGAAGGTCTCGACATCACCAATGCCGCCCTCGGTGTAATCAATCAGGTTTCCTCCCGGAATGACCGCGAAGTCTTCATCCACCGACCCAAGCTTATTGACGACGCCATCAGAAACGTGATTGCTGTCGGCGCCAATCATCAGCCCGCACTGGAAGAGGTTATTTGTGCCGCCAGCGGGGAAAGTAAAACCGACGCCACCTTTGTTCGTGATCGATTCGTCCGCGAGTCCATAGGTGCCATAATTGCCGATCGTGAAGCGACAACTATCGGTTTGATGCGTATAGGACGATTTTACCAATGCCGTACCGACAGTGAAGTAGAGCGTGATCGTTTGCAGATAGCTGAAGCCGTCGTGGATCTGTAAGTCAACAGTCAAATGTGTGCCTTCAGTGATTGACGATGCAAAGGCCAAACGATAGGAACTGGTGGAATTGTTCTTGGACTCATTTAGTGCCATATTTCCAAAAGCAGAAAATCCTTGAAGAATCGTTGCGCCAGACTGCGGATTGGCAAGCTGTCCCGTCACACCTTCAGTGCCCAACCCAGAGTTGCGAAGTTGAACAACGACATTCACTGTGTCGCCCGGCTTTATCGGATTGTGTGTGACCTGTTGGACGTAGATGTTGATCTGATTGTTCGGGGCGAGCATTCTCATGGCCGCCAGAATGTCAATGACACCCCAACCGAAAGTATTGTCCTCGCCGGGATCACCCTTATCAACAGCCGAACGCATCAGCGCCGACTTGATCGAATCAACCGGAGCGTTAGGATTGTACTGCCTTAACAGTGCCACAGCACCTGCTACGTGTGGCGCTGCAAAGGAAGTTCCACCAACTGTGATATAAGAAAGCGTATCAGCTGGGTTGATAGTTTTGACCTGATAGCCCGGCGCGACAACTTCGGGTTTGATCGAGATTCCATCGCAGTCGGACGGTCCGCGGCTTGACTGATTCCAGATGATGCCAACATCTGTAGACCACACGGCGCCCACAGAGAACGTGTTATACGGCGTGGTGGCGCGATTGGCAGGATTACGCAGTGACATCGGGCTGGAACCGCTGTTTCCGCAGGCGAAAACCACGACGGTGCCGGCCGCCTCGACATTGTCAATCGGGTCCCAGAAAATATCAAGGCAGCCGAGATTGGTTTGGGTAAAACCCCAGGAATTGTTCAGTACGTCAGGGACATCATCCACAGTATTGGGGTCGCCATCCGGATCGGCTACCCATTGAAAAGCCTCCAAATAGTTGGAATGCGGAATGTCAACGACCATGGCGCTAATCCAGTCCGCGCCAAATGCAACGCCAACAGTATCACCAGTAGCGTCATTCTTACCTACCATGATGCCCATGGTTTCAGTGCCGTGCGGGCCACTGGCAAGCGTGTGGTCCCAATGCGGATAGGTCTGACGGTAAACCGGATCAAACCAGCAGGCTTCCGCGGGGTAGCCGTGGTTACCGTGATAGGAGCTCCTCAAAGCCGGGTGGTCACCGTTGACACCGGAATCAAATGATGCGATTAAAGAACCGGCGCCGGTAAGACCCAAAGCCCACATGCTATCGGCATGGATAGCTCGCAGACCCGGTGACACACCTGCTGTGGTGGGGGCCAAAGCAGTCGATTGGATGACGGGATAATAGAGTGATTGCATCGGAATATCCGCGATTATTGCCGCCAGATCGGGGCGATCACGAAGAACCTCAATAAATGATCTTGTGGCCTCGACCTGCAGGGCATTGGTGATCCAGTAGGCCTTGTAGGAGCGCACGTCGCCGCGAGACTTGGCCTCGTCAAAGGTGCGCAGTATTTCGGTTTGAGCAGTGTGGGCAAAGCTCTGCAATTCATCGATCAGAATCTTGTGCGACGCCTGTCTGGTGAAGGTAGCGAGCTTGTAGCGTTGCTGCAGGGACGAAACGTCCGCGCGGTCGTTCATGAAGACCAGCACCGATACAAAATCGCCGTCGCTTTTGGAGGAGAGAGTAGAGTCAAGATATTCCGAGAGTTGTGCCGCATCGGTCTTGGAAGCGGAAGTCAAAGGCAGCGATAGAGTTATGCCGATTGCGATTAGCGCGATGAAAAACGAGAATACGCTTTGCCTCATATTGATCTTCCTAAGAGCGAACTACATGCCGAAACCTCCAGAGGAATGGCCATCAACCCTCGCTCGGTTATCATGTTGTCGATCATGCGAATAGCCTCTGCGGAATTCCAGCGGAGTCGACACAGACATCCGCCGAGATTAGCTCAGGAGATGCAATCAGATGCACCTTGTATGATCTCTGTTTCAACTAAATCTTGACCGCTGTGCCTGCCGCAGTCACTAGCAGCATTCCTTGCCGGACGACCTCGTAGTCGAGATCAACTCCAACCACAGCATTGGCTCCCAAGCGGGCAGCTTCGTCTTCCATCTCTTTGATGGCTATCTGGCGCGCCTTGACCAACTCGTTTTCATAGGCGCCAGAGCGACCACCAACGATGTCGGTGACGGTAGCAAATAGATCCTTGATGATATTGGCGCCGAGCACCGCCTCGCCGGCAACAATGCCGAGATACTCGCGTACCGGTTTACCTTCTATGGACGGAGTAGTCGTAGCAATCATCTATCAGGCTCCTTGGTTTAGCGATCCGTGCGTACAATGATAATCCCGATCGGGGAAATTGGCAACCGGTTAAACTGAGGATTTTGGCAAAGTTCAGATGAAGTGGAGAGGACACGAATGCTCTTGACAAACGGGTGAAGAGTCATAAATTCCAGCGCCGATGGTTGAATGTTACTGAAATGGCGGAGTAGCTCAGCTGGTTAGAGCAGCGGAATCATAATCCGCGTGTCCGGGGTTCAAGTCCCTGCTCCGCTATTTGTTCAATCGTCGCGACAACTCATTCATTCGCAAGAAGTTACAAAATCCGCGATCTTGCATCTGGAGTGTGTGTGTCCAAATTGGTTTGACAACATACACTAAAAGAAAGGGGAAATGAAAGGCGAATTGAGCGAGGGCATGATCCTTCCGCCATCAGCATCCCCCCAGTCAATCCACTCCCATGATTCGCAGTCATTGATTGTGCCTAAAGGATTGGCGGGAGTTTCGCTCTTCAGGTAGTCCAGCAATACCAGTATCGATTCGAATCTTTCCACTACTTGTCTTTCGCATTGGCGTTCTGTGCAAAGATCATCGGATTCAAAAGTAAGCGTGTACGAAGAGAACTGCAATCACTTTTGCTCAAGGCCGAGCTTTCATCGAGTCTCACGCTCCTGGTTCACCCTGACGTTTAACATCTTAGGAAACAGCTGATATTAGAAGTGTGAGAGCCAAGCACACAGCCCCGTAGGTGGGTGTTCCGAGCCCCTTCTGTGTGAATCAAGTCCAGTGCTGTCATCAAATGCGCTTTGAATTGTATCCGGTCTGTGACGTCATCACGGTGCGAGAAACCCGACATTCTTCTTGCTTCGATTGAGCCAGTGATATGGGGTACTGAGTGCAATAGCGGCTACCCAGACACCCACAAACGTCGCAGAAATCGGCTGACAATATTCCGCACGGCGTTTACATTGCCGTCCATGTCGGTTACTCCCTTTGTCGCTTCGCTACTGTTTTTTGCTGGCTTTTTCGGAGGTCTGGTGGATTCGATCGCCGGTGGTGGCGGACTGATTACCTTGCCGGTGCTTTTGGCCCTTGGATTGCCGCCACATCAGGCGCTCGGCACCAACAAATTCCAATCGACGTTCGGCAGTATCACGTCCTCGTACAATTACGTCAAGCATGGCGGCATCAGCTTGCGCGCAGCGATTTGGGGCATCGTGTTTACGATCATCGGGGCGGCCACTGGTGCACAGGTTGTGCAGATGGTGAATGCCGACATACTTCACTGGATCATTCCTTTCCTGCTCTTGGCAATACTCGTGTACACGATTTTCTCACCCGATCTGGGCAAGCATGATTCGCGTCCGCGCTGGTCGCAGTTCGTCTTCTATCTGGTGTTTGGTCTCGGAATCGGCTTCTATGACGGCTTTTTCGGCCCGGGCACCGGCTCCTTCTGGCCGGTCGCGATGGTGCTATTGTTAGGACTGAATCTTGT
>JAPLUP010000397.1 GCA_026397575.1 Candidatus Zixiibacteriota bacterium | reverse complement strand
GGACACTTCGAGCAAGCGGAGCGCGATTTGATCGAGGGCGTCTTTGAATTTGCCGACACAACAGTTCGCCAGGCAATGACGCCGCGCACGGACATCTGCGGTGTCAATCTCACTGACTCGCAGGAGGAAGTCCTGCGCAGGATCACGGAAGAAGGATATTCGCGCTATCCGGTCTATGCCGATTCGCTTGACAACATCAAGGGGGTCGTGCACACCAAGGATGTTACCAATCTGCTTGTGCACTCGGAGTTGATTATTCTACAGGATATCATTCGCCCCGTGAGCTTCGTGCCGGATTCCAAGATGGTTCATACTCAGTTACATGACTTCCAGAAGAGTCATGAACACATGGCGATTGTGCTCGACGAATTTGGCGGCACCGCCGGGTTGATCACCATGGAGGATATTCTTGAAGAAATCGTCGGTGAAATTCGTGATGAGCATGACACCGAGATGGAGCCGTTCATTTCGATCAACAGCCGCCTCTGTCAGGTACAGGCACAGTTTCCGATTGAGAACTTCAACAAGGAGTTTGAAGTGGAACTTGATGAGGAAAGCTCGGTCGACACTATTGGAGGCTATGTGCTCAATCACCTCGGAGCGTTTCCACGGTTGGGCGAGAAGATAGCGATTGACAACCTGCAGTTTGAAATAGTGACGATGGATGGTCCGCGGATTGAGAGGATGCGGGTACGGAAGTTGGAGAAGAAGAAGGAACGGGACTAAGCCGCGATCAGGATGCCGCGCGTCCTGGGGAACCCAAGTTGGAGTTTATGAAAGAGCGGTTTTCACAATACCATGATTGATACCTACCTGACTGCCATTGCGAGGATCACGAAACGCGGCGATGCCCGCGAAGAATCCTACTATGCGAGTCTCGCGGCTCTGATTGAAGAGTTTGCGCAGACGAAAAGACGCAAGAAAGTACAAGTCACAGTATTGCCCAAGAAGACCGAGGCAGGCAATCCCGATTTCCGCGTGTGGGACGGAAAGCACTCGCAGGTTGGGTATGTCGAGGCTAAGACACCCGGAACCGATCTTGACACGGTGGAGGCAGGAGAACAACTCAAGCGCTATATCTCCACCTTCCCAAACCTTATCCTTACCAATTTCTACGAGTTTCGGCTCTATCGTGACGGACGGCGCGTTGACGTCGTGATGCTGGCGCAACCATACGCGCCGAAAAAGTCGAAATCAGTCCCACCGGCGGAACAGGCAGATGAATTCGCAGCATTGGTAGAGAAGTTTTTGCAGTATTCGCTGCCGGAGAAATTCACCGCCGAAACTTTGGCAAGAGAGCTTGCCACGCGCACCCGCTTCCTACGAGATCAGGTTATCAAAGAGGAGCTTCGCGAAGAAGCCTCCAGCGCCGGAGCAAAGCCCATTCTCGGTTTCTATGAGGCCTTTCAAAAACACTTGATAGCCAATCTTCAACCGGATGAGTTTGCCGACCTTTATGCCCAGACGATTACTTACGGGCTGTTTGCCGCGCGAACCCGCGCCAACGGCAAGTTCAATCGTAAACTCGCCTACGACTTGATTCCTAAGACCATCGGCATTCTGCGCGAGATTTTCCATTTCATTTCGTTTGACCCCGCCGAGCAACTTGCAGCAACGGTTGACGATATCGCCGAAGTGCTGGCTGTCGCCGATGTCAACAATATCCTGCGAGAGTATTACAAGGAAGGCAAAGGGACTGACCCGATCTTCCATTTTTATGAGACGTTCTTGGCCGAGTACAATCCCAAGGAACGGGAGCGGCGCGGTGTCTACTACACGCCGGAACCGGTGGTCTCCTACATTGTGCGCTCGCTCAACATCATTCTCAAGGAAACGTTCGGACGGGAGGACGGATTCGCCACGCACTCGGTTACCGTGCTTGATCCCGCCGGTGGCACGCTGACTTTTTTGGCGGAGGCGGCCAGGCTTGCGGTTGAGGAATACGTCGCCAAGTACGGCAAGAGCTCGCGGGCGAAGTTTATCGAAGATCACATTCTCAAGCACTTCTATGCTTTCGAGTTGATGATGGCTCCATACGCAGCGGGGCACTTGAAGATGGGTTACCTGCTCGAAGAACTGGGACACAAGCTCACCGGCGATGAGCGATTTCAATTCTATCTCACTAACACGCTCGAAGAGGAGGAACTGACTCAGACCGATCTTCCGGGCATGGCATCGCTGTCGGAGGAATCGCATCTGGCGGCGAAAGTCAAAAAGGAGAAACCGATACTGGTTATCCTCGGCAACCCGCCGTACTCAGGTATTTCGGCGAATGCGAGCGAGCGCGAAGTTGCGGTCCCGAAGGGACAGAACTACATCCGCGGTTACACGATCCAGACAAAGCAAGAGAAAGGCAGAGTCTTCTATCACCTCCAGAAGAGAGAGCAAACTGCAAAGAAGAATCTGCGTGTGAAACAGAAAACGTGGATCGGTGAGCTGATCGAGTACTACAAGATCGTCGACGGAGAATGGTTCGGCGAGAGAAAACACTGGTTGCAGGACGACTATGTGAAGTTCATCCGTTTCGCGCAGTGGAAGATTGACCAAGTCGGTGAGGGAGTTGTGGGTTTCATTACCAACCATGCGTATCTCGACAATCCCACGTTTCGGGGAATGCGACAATCGCTGATGAACTCCTTTGACGAAATCCACATTCTCGATCTCCACGGCAATTCGCTCAAGAAGGAGAAAGCCCCCGACGGTTCCCAAGACAAGAACGTCTTCGATATTCAGCAAGGTGTCGCAATCGCCCTACTTGTGAAACGCAAGACGCGCGAAGGCAAGTGCAGAGTATATCACGCGGAACTCTGGGGGCCAAGGCAGGTCAAGTACGATCTCTTAGGCTCTTCAGACTTTAAGCAGGTCAAAGAAACTGAGTTACATCCGTCCTCGCCGTTCTATTTCTTTGTGCCAAAGGCGGTAATCCACAAGCAATCGTATGAGGAGTACCCACTTGTGGATAGCCTATTCACTGAATATGTA
>JAPLUP010000024.1 GCA_026397575.1 Candidatus Zixiibacteriota bacterium | reverse complement strand
TGAGGCGCTCTTCAAACTGCCCGCGGTATTTCGTGCCGGCGACCAATGACGCCATATCAAGCATGACAATGCGGCGGTTCTCCAGCACCTGTGGCACCTGTCCGGCGACCACGCGCTGCGCCAAACCTTCGATGATCGCGGTCTTTCCGACACCGGGCTCGCCGATCAGCACCGGGTTGTTCTTCTTGCGGCGTGATAGAATCTGCGAGACGCGTTCGATTTCGTTGTCGCGACCGATGATCGGATCAAGTTTGCCGCGACGTGCCAGTTCGGTGAGGTCTCTGCCGAAATGGTCGAGCGCCGGCGTTTTGGATTTCTTGCGCTTCTTGCCGTAGGCAGACGGTTGTCCGCCTTGGATGTTCTTCAGTTCTTCGTAGACGTCCTTGTAATCGACGTCAAACATCGACATGACCTGCGCAGCGACACCTTCCTCGTCCTTCAGCAGCGCCAACAGGATATGCTCGGTGTCGATCTCTTTCGACTTGAGTGCGCGCGCTTCCTGCCCCGCAACTTCCAGCGTCTTCTTGGCGCGTGCGGTCAGTGGAAGTTGCCCCATGGTCATAGTACCACCGGCGGGCTGAACGACTTCTTCGACTGATTGCACCAGTTCATTGAGGTCGAGTCCGATATTCTGGAAGACCTCTGCTGCTCGTCCCTCGCCCAGCCGAATCAGACCCAGTAGCAGATGCTCCGTACCGATATAGTCATGACGCAATCTGGCTGCCTCGTCGCGCGCGTATTCGATGGCTTTCCGTGCGAGTTCCGTAAACATCTCGTTCATCTATCCCTCCGCAGGTTCAAATCTCCTATGGTAGTTCGGCCAGAGTATCTCTGACCAGTTTGGCGCGGGCAATGTCCCGGTCGCTGGGGCTCAACTCGACGCCCATGTATCTCTGTAAATGCGCCGGTTGGCTAAGAATCAAGAGCTTGTTCACTGTGGCAATCGACACCTTGTCGAGTATCTTCAAAGCCGCGCCGAGACGCACAGCGCTCAAGAGATTCATCACCTCTTCTGAAGTTAATACGCGCGCATGCCTGAGAATGCCGTATGCTCTCCAGATTTTATCTGCGATTTCGTCTCTGGCTTCGGTCAACAAACGATCGCGTGACTTGTTCTCAAACTCGATGATCTGTCGCGTGATCTTCTCCAAAGACTCGGTTATATCAAGCTCCGACCGACCTAACGTCGTCTGGTTCGATATCTGAAACAGATTTCCCCACACATCGGTTCCCTCACCATAGAAGCCACGCACCACCAGGCCGAGTTTATTAATGTGATCGATGACTGAATCGATCTCCTTTGTTAGCACCAATCCGGCCAGATGGATGAGGATCGAGGCCCGCAAACCGGTGCCGACGTTGGTGGGACATGAGGTCAAAAAGCCGAAGTCGGTGTCGTAGTCGAACTCGAGCGAATTGGCCAGGTCATCGTCAATGCGCATCGCGCGATTGAGCGTGTCCATCAGCGATAACCCCGAACTCATTGACTGGATTCGGACATGGTCTTCTTCATTTACCATGATGGCGATCTTCTCGTCCGGCGAAATATAGAGTCCGCTGGCGTTCTGGTCCCGCATAAACTCCGGTGAGATCAGGTGACGTTCAATCAGAAATGCCCGCTGCATTTCGGTGACGTTATCGGAACTGACGAAGGCGCCCGCATCCAATTCCTTGCTCTTGTCAATGGCCGAGCGCACAAAGTGCACAATGTTCCCGCGAGTCTCGGGGTCGGCATACGCTGGGAAAGTGAATCCCCGGATATTGCGGGCCAACCGTATTCGTGACGATAACACGACCGCGGCTTCGTCGCCTTCCGCTGTCAGCCAGGAGCTGGCCTTATGAGCCATTTGATCAAACATCAGTAACCGCCTGCAACTTCTCCTGTAGTTCTTTAACCATGTCGCGCAACTGGGCGGCGCGTTCAAAGTCTTCCGCTTCGATCGCCTTCTTGAGTTCGTCTTTCAGTCGCGCCTCTTCCTTAAGCGGCTCCATCACCAGCGCTCCGCCCCGCAGCCGTTTACCGCGGTGCAGGTTGGAGCCATGTATCTTGCGCAGCAGATCGGCCAGCGGTTGCCGATAGGCTTCGAAGCAGTTGCCGCATCCTAACCGGCCGGTCTTAGCGAAAGTGTCGTATGACAGTTTGCAGACCGGACACGTCAGTTCCGTCAACCGTCCGTCAACCTTGGTCGCCGATTCGCTAACCATGGAGGTAAGAAAATCAGAGAGCGGGAAAGGTATGTTCTTAAGCGGATTTGAGAAACCGCGTCGCTTGGCGCAAGTGCCACAGAGATTCATAACCACCTTCTGATTATTGACCATCTGCGAAAAGTGAACCGTGGCTTCTTGTTTCCGACATTCTTCGCACAACATGGATGTCAACTCTTTTCTACCAGTATGCCGTTCAATAG
>JAPLUP010000067.1 GCA_026397575.1 Candidatus Zixiibacteriota bacterium | reverse complement strand
TTGCGGGCGCCGAGATATTTCTTCAGATCAGGCTTTGTTACTGTGAATCGTTTCTTCTTGTCACCACGGGCAATCCGCTGCGCAATTTGCCGGAAGATCGATCCTATCTTACGCTCCAGTTCACGCACTCCCGCCTCCCGCGTGTAGTCGCGGATGATCGTCTGCAACACCGACGCCTGCAAATCAATACGATATTCAACCAACCCGCACTCCATCTTCTGTTTCGGCAGAAGAAACTCCTCGGCGATCTTGACCTTCTCGAACTCGAGATAACCGGGGAGTTCGATCATCTCCATACGATCCAGAAGCGGCATTGGAATTCCGGCGGTCGTGTTTGCGGTCGTGATGAACACGATTTTGGAAAGATCAAATTCACATTCGAGATAATGATCCTGAAACGTCGAATTCTGCTCCGGGTCGAGTACTTCCAACAGCGCCGATGCCGGGTCGCCATGGAAATCGGAGCCGATCTTGTCGACCTCATCCAGAAGCATGACCGGGTTGGCGGTCTTTGCCTTCTTCAACATCTGAATGATTCGCCCCGGCAGAGCACCGATATAAGTCCGCCGATGGCCGCGAATTTCGGCTTCATCACGCATGCCCCCCAGCGACATCCGCGCGAATTTGCGATTAAGACTGTTGGCAACTGACTTGCCGAGCGACGTTTTTCCCACACCGGGAGGACCGACCAGGCACAAAATCGGGCCTTTGACATTCTTCGCCAGCTTGATTACCGCCAGATGCTCCAGAATTCGCGCTTTGGCTTTTTCGAGACCGTAATGCTCGGCGTTGAGGATATCCTCCACTTCCTTGAACGAAGTGCGATCCTCGGAATAAGTGTTCCACGGTAACGACAACAGCCAGTCGATATAGGTGCGAATCACATTCGCCTCAGCCGAGTACGAATGCATTTTGCCGAGACGGTCAACTTCTTCGGTCGCTTTCTTGGCAACCTCCGCGGTCAGCGAGGACTCTTTGATCTTCGCGCGATAACTCTCGACATCAGCCTCATCGTCAGCCTGCCCGAGTTCCGTCTTGATTGCCTTCAATTGGTTTTGGAGATAGTATTCGCGCTGATTTTGGGTCATCGAGTCACGCACGGTGGAATCAATCTTCTGTTCCAGTTCCAGAATCTCGATTTCTGCCGATAACAACTCGGCCAACATCTCCAGCCGTTTCGGCACGAACACTGCTTCCAGAACGGTCTGCCGCTTTTCGATTGACAATTGCAGATGCGCCGCGATCACATCGGCAAGCTGGCTGGCGCTGGGAACATCCTGGGTGTTGGCGATCACTTCATCGGGAATGCGCCGATTAAGCGCCACGTAGTCGCCGAATCGGCGAAGCGCCGATCGCGCCAGTGCTTCCAAGCGCGTAGGATTGTCACCGAGATCATCCGCCAGAAGCTGCAGCGTAGCCCCGAGGTAGCCCTCGGTCTTGCTCAGACGCTTGGCCTTGGCGCGGCACAATCCTTCCACCAGCACTTTCATCGTGCCATTGTTGAGTTTCATTACCTGCAGAATGCGCGCAACCGTGCCGAAGCCGTAGAGATCACTATTGACGGGGTTCTCGATCGTCTTGTCTTTCTGCGCCAACAGCAATATCTGCTTGTCGCGCACCATCGACTCTTGCAACGCTTCAATCGAAAACTGCCTGCCGACGATCATCGGCGAGACCATGTAGGGAAAGATAATCGTATCGCGCACCGGCAACACCGGCAGCGATTCACGGATAACGATCTCTTCTGTGCCGTATCGGTATATCATACGTTCCCAATATACGCGCCGGCCGCCGCATAGCAAGCTGTAGCTTGCCAGTCATTCCCGCCCCCACTCTTGTCATTCCCGCGCAGGGGACTGTTGAAAAACCCTGGTATCATGCTGAGGCGAGAGTATTTTGAGGGTGTTTCGGCTGGATGAAGGCAATCGGTGTGAAAAGCCAGGCGATCGCGGTCAACAGCTTCCAGAGAAGTCGTATCAGCACATAATCGGCT
>JAPLUP010000607.1 GCA_026397575.1 Candidatus Zixiibacteriota bacterium | reverse complement strand
TGTCCATTGGCGGGGTAGATCGACGATACCGGTTCCACCTGATAGTAAAAGACGAGACTGTCACTGTCGAGGTTGCGCGCCGACGACGAGTAGCTGGCGAAAATAGTACGCTCCGCGGTTCCATCAATCCTAATCCCTACGCTACAAAGCGGTCCACTACCCACGTTAGATTTTGGCCTAATCACGATCCGATATTCGCCATACTGCAGGTTGTAGTCGTAGGCGCTTTCATCCAACGTGTCGTTACCGTCAGCATCCTTACGCCAATATGCGGATCCGGCAACCGTGCGCAACGATTGCGAGATCACTAGTCCCCGTGGATTCTCCACTCGAAGCGTTACATTGTTGTATCCGGTAGTCACCATCTCGTCGGGAAGAATCGGGTCACTCGGGATCTCATTGATGGCTAACAGTATGGAATTACCGGTTTGTCCACCGATCACAAAGTCCGGTGCACCGTTGCGATCCAGATCGGCGTTGACCAGTGCATAGAGCGGGTTGGTGCCACTGCCCAGGGAGATACTCACTGGAGGAGCAAAGTTGCCTGCACCATCGTTATTGACGATGAGCAGGGATCGACTGGTGGCGTTAACAAGACTGATATCGAGGTTGTGATCCTTGTCAACATCCGCCAACGCCAGATTTAGTGCCGTGCCGACAATGCGAAGGGTGTCACTGCTGGCGACTCCACCACTACCATCCCCCAACGCAATTGTCACCACGCTGGTATCATTCGTCCCGGTCGTGTTGCCGGTCACCGTCACAAAGTCGGTCTTGCCATCACTGTTCAAGTCCATGCCGGCGACCACACCAGTGAAATCGTGAGTGCGATAGCCGATGCACAACGCAGTGGACCGGCTCAGGTTGCCGCTGCCGTCGTTCAAGTAGATGAAGGCGGAATCCCCTGCTGTAACTACAATATCATCAGTTCCGTTGCCGTCAAAATCGCTGGCCGCCACGGCATCAAACGAAAATGGCAACGTGGTAGGAGCCGAGAAGCTCCCAGTGCCATTACCGTATAGAATCGTGTTCTCACTGATTATCGCATCAAGATGCGCATCATTGTTGAAATAGCCGGTTGCGATTGACGGGAAGACACTGCTCCGGTATGACGGGCTGACTGTCTGCGAGTCGATGCTGAAATTGCGGTTACCCAAATTGAGCAGCACATAGACTTTCCCGGTGGTACGAGCGACAATGTCCAAGAGGGAATCGCCATTGACGAATTCGACTGCCAGTGCGGCTTTGGTCACTTTCAGATAGTTGCGCGGTGCATCTAATGTAGAATCTTTGCCATAGGCAATGTACAGACTGTCCGATGTGTTGCCGGTGTAAATTACATCAGTGTAATTGTCGCCGTCAATGTCTGCCTGCTTGATATAGAATACGTCGGCCGTGTCTGGCGTTGGTGTAATCACATAGTCAGACCCGCTGAAGTAGCTGAGCTTGGTCACAAAAGCGTCAGATCCGCCTTGATCCGTTTGATAGGGATTTTGAGTCGGGAAGTCGGACGACGCCGTCCGGCCCGTCACATAGGCATTGCCGCTGCCATCAACCGCGATGCCGGAAAACCAATCCTCGCCTCCGCCGCCGAGGTAAGTGCTGTAGATTAGAGTGTTGCCGGAACTGGAGAGCTTGGTCACAAAAACATCAGCCGTGTCTCGATACATCTGATAGGGATTCAAGGTCGGGAAGCCTGAGCCAGCACTGCCCGTCACATAGGCATAACCGCTGCCATCAACCGCAATGCCTTGTCCACCTTCCCAGCCTGCGCCGCCCAGGTAGGTGCTGTAGATCAGACTGCCGCCGGAACTGGAGAGCTTGGTCACAAAAACATCAGGCGAGCCTTGAAGCGTCCCCTGATAGGGATTCAAAGTCGGGAAGTTGGAAGAACCAGTATAGCCCGTCACATAGGCATTGCCGCTGGCATCGACCGCGATGCCATGTCCCTCCTCATGGCCTGCACCGCCGAGGTAGGTGCTGTAAGTCAGGCTGTCACCGGTACTGGAGAGCTTGGTCACAAAAGCATCATTGCCACCTTGATACGTCTGATAGGGATTCAAAGTCGGGAAGTTGGAAGAAGGAGTCGAACCTGTCACATAGGCATTCTCGCCGTCATCAACTGCGATGCCGTAACCATAGTCTTCGCCTTCCCCGCCGAGATAGGTGCTGTAAATCAGGCTGCCGGAGCCGGAGAGCTTGGTAACAAAAACATCCCGCCAGCCGCCTTGAAACGTCGCCTGCCAGGGATTCAGAGTCGGGAAGTTGGAAGAAGAAGTGTAGCCCGTCGCATAGGCATTGCCGCTGCCATCGACTGCAATACCGGTTCCAACTTCGAAGTCTCCTTCCCCGCCAAGGTAGGTGCTGTAAATCAGGCTGCTGCCGGAACTGGAGAGCTTGGTGACAAAGGCATCATAGCCAGCCTGATGGGTCTGGAAGGGATTCAAGGTTGGAAAGTCGGAAGAATAAGTCTGGCCCGTCACATAGGCATTGCCGCTGCCATCGACGGCGATGCCTTTTCCTTCGTCTTCATTTCCCCCTCCGAGATACGTGCTGTAGATCAGACTGTTGCCAGAACCACTCAGCTTGGTCACAAAGACATCCTGGCCGCCTTGATCTGTCTGATAGGGATTCAAAGTCGGGAAGCCTGAGCCAGCACTGCCCGTCACATAGGCATTGCCGTTGCCATCGACCGCAATGCCGCATCCATAGTCGTAGCTTCCCCCGCCAAGGTAGGTGCTGTAAACCAAACCGACTGATTGCGTACCCAACGCCTGTCGATTTGCGCTATTGGGTTCAAAACCCATTGTCTTTTCGGATAACTGCGAGAAGCTGGCGGTGCCGGACAAGATACCATTCGTAGGAGACTTTATTGCCGCGACCATATCTCCCCATTGGGTTTTAAGAACAAGTCTCCCGTAGGCATCAATCGAAGTCTCTTCTGCGCCTTCATATTCAACCTTGATCTGCGCAAGATCCGCGCCCGGCGCAAGCACGAATTCATACGCCGCCTGACCGTTGCCGTCGCCGGAGTATTTCAGGTCGATGCCGGGATAGATGTCTTTGAGCGTGATCGCTTCGTAGTTGGGGACATCGGTGTGCCATTTGGATGGCTCATTGCCAAGGAAGTAGTTGCATTTGTATTCCATTTGGCCTTCGGCTACAACCTCGGGATTCGGATTGGCGCTGACGAATTTGGCGGTCAACACCAATTGCTCGACCGAGTCTTTTTCGTACCTGTCGCCCGGTAGGATAGGCATTCCTGCCTGTCCTGGGTCAGACAAGAATGTCCGACCTACCGAACCTGGATTCCCGCCTTCGCGGGAATGACCAGCAACGTGTCGGGTGAACTGATATGTCACACCTTCTTTCGTAAACCACATCGTCGCTCCACCGGCATTGGCGCGGAACAAGACGCGGTCATCCCATTGCCCCATGTTCTTGGTAAATGCCAACGGCATCTGGTTCATCTTCTGAACGGTAGTGGATGAATTTGGATTCGTCGTTGCCATCAGGGTAGAAACCACAAGCAACGAAAGGACTGTCAGAATCAGGGCTTCTTTGCAGAACATGTCAACCTCCCACAGGTGCACGGGTGAGACGATGAATTGCATTTTCAGACCAAAAGGTAGCAATCCTGGTTGACTTTGTCAAGACAATTCGAGTGGTCGGGCGATGTTTCTCTGTTCGCGGGCGTAAACAGCAACGTGGCGGACTTGGGAATCCGCCACGTTGTTCAATCTATGTGTCTCTATGGTCGCGCAGGCGCGACATCGGTCACTCTATTGTCCGAACAACTGCGACAGTCGCGAGTTGGTGCGCTCGTCGAGAACTAATACATCCGGGACACGTACATCCGTGATTGATACGCCGGTGCCGTAGACCTCGAAATGCGCCTTGCCATCCGCGGTCGGGAAGCGACTGACAAATCTGCCGCTGTTGTCGAGTTCGCTTTCGCGCTTCGGTACAAACAGCTCCAGCTCGCGCGTGATCTGCTCAAATAAAGCTTCGTCACGCAGGCCGTTGCCGCCGGCGATACCATAGATATTCGCCAGCATTTGCAAATTCGTCATTCCCGTGCCTGGCTTGCCGAGTGGAACAAGCGTCTGACGACGACCTTCCCAGTTGGTGATGGTGCCTTCATCTTCAACATAGCTATTGAGCGGCAACACGACGTCGGCAAGCTCTGCGGTCTCTGTCAGATAGATATCAGCTACTACCAGGAACTCAAGCTTCTCCAACCTCTTTGCCCAGCCCGGATCAATCGCCGGATTCTCGCCGAAGATCATCGCGCCTTTGATCATGCCATCCCGCAGCTTCTGCATCGTCGGTACGTTATCTCCCCGCTTAATGCAATCGAGACTATCATTCCAAATATGCGACAACTTCGCCACCATCTCCGGGTCAACGGTCACGCCACCGGGAAGCAGGTGCTGGTCGAATCCAGCCAACTCCATACCCCGGCTGTTGCACTGATCGGTCAGCAGAATCAATCCATTGCCAATCGTGCCGATTTTACCGGTGACCAGTAGCAATGAGGCCAATGCTTTGAGATCATTCGGGCTGCGATCAATGCGACTATTGAGATTGTAAACTGCCACAACCTTCTGGTCAGCGGCTGTGATCATATTTCCCGCTTGCTCAATCTTGTCCGGATGAACGCCGGTTACGACCGAGGTCTCGTCGAGATTGACCTGCGTTATGACCCGCTTGAAGCGATCAAAGTTGGCCGTGCGGCTGTTGAGATAGTTGACGTCCTCTTGTCCCGAGCGAACTATTCCGGCGATGATGCCATTGAGCAGCGTCGAAGCCGTCCCGCGACGGGCATCAAGCCACAGCGACGCATGACGAGTTAATCCGTTTTCCGACGAGCTGATGACGATTGCCTTCTTGCCGGCTTTCATTAATCGTTTCAACCGCCATCCAAGAACAGGATTTTCGGTGGTCGGATCACTGTTGACGACCAGCACGAGATCTGCGTTCTCCAGGTCCTTTGTGCCGCAGGTGGATGATGTCGATCCGATCACGGCATCGAGCCCGTGCCGGTCGGCGCCGCTTAGTTCGTTATGGAAACTGCCAATCGCGCCGGTTTTGAGCACAGTGCGCGCCATCTTGCCGGCGAGATAGAGTTCTTCGTCGGTCAGTTTCGGCGAAGCAGTGACCACTATTGATCCGTCGGGATTCTCAGCGCGCAGATTGCCCAGACCGGACTTGATCTTCTGCCAGGCTTCGTCCCACGTTGCGGGAACCAGTTGTCCCTCCTTGCGGACGTAAGGCTTATTCAGGCGACTCGATTTGAGCAACTGTTGGTAGCCATAACGACCTTTAACGCAGAGTTCGCCGAAATTCGGCTCACCTGCAAACGCGCCGGTGACATAGAACAGGTCGGGGGAAAGAGCGTTGATTTCAATGTTGCAGCCAACCGAGCAGAAGTTGCAGACGTTTTTGACCTTCTCCATCTTCCACGGTCCCGAACGACCCCACGGCATCTTGTTGACGATCGCGCCGGTCGGACAGACATCAACGCAGTTGCCGCAAGAAACGCAGTTGGTCTCGTGCAGGTGCTTCTCCATTGCCGGTTTGACGATGGTCTTGAAACCGCGATAGACAAAACCGAGCGCGGAGACATCGAGAATATCGGCACAGGTGCGGACACAGCGGCCGCAATTGATGCATTTATTCGGTTCGAGAATGATATACGGATGTGATGCATCGACCGGATGACGTTTGAACTCACCGGCAAAACGCTTTTGATCAGCGCCGTACTCGGTGCAATAGTCCTGCAATTGACAGGCCAGCGACACAGCGCAACCGCATTCGACGCAGCGACAGGTTTCCAGAATCACCTGTTCGGCGGAATAGGGAAGCTCAACCTCCTGGAAAGTTCGGATACGTTCGGCGGCCGGCAATTCGTGCACGATGTTACGTGTTGATTTCTCGATATGTGTAAGGTCCTCTATCGTAACCTTCTTGAGGTTGTCTCGAAGACTGGCGAAGACGGGGCGCAGCTTCTGATAGTGCCCGGTTTCGATGTATTGCATGATCGCGAAGGCAGCCAGACGTCCGGCAGCAATTGCATCGATGGCATCAGCCGGTCCGGTCACCACATCACCTCCGGCAAACACGCCGGGGCGATTGGTATTGAAGGTTCCTTCCTCTGCAATGATCGTATTCCACTTGCTGATTTCGATCTCCGGGTCACCGCTGTCGCCACCCTTCACGCCGCTGAGATCAGCGTCCTGTCCGATGGCAGAGATTACCCAATTACATTCCAGTACAAACTCGGAGCCCTTTTTG
>JAPLUP010000323.1 GCA_026397575.1 Candidatus Zixiibacteriota bacterium | reverse complement strand
ACGGAATCTACCGTCAGATACTGCGATATGTCAAACTGGACAGTGTCCAGGGTGCCGTCTATTGGTCTGCCGTGTATGGTCGCCTCGCCGGTTATCCATCCGCCATGGAGACCCGCCGGATCAATAGACAGCCGAATCCCGTAGTAGGTGACGTCGAACCGCTGCTGGATCGCCGTCATTTTGTTTTCCGCCAGAGACTGATATGCCTGTTGCAGTTTCAGCAAATGAGATTTCCAAAATGCCTCATCGGCAACCGCCGAAGGTGACGGGCGAGAAGGATCGTCGGCGCCGAAAACTGCGTGCGATAACGCGCTCGCGATAATTATGGTCAGAAGCAAAGCTCGTCTTGACATATCCAACACCTGCGCCGATGGTTCTTTCAACAAGAGTGAGATCTCCGGTTTCGTCATACCACTGCACTTCTCGACGAAACAACATCCAAGATACGTTCTGCTTCAATGACGCGCAATTGTTTGATTTGTCAAATACCTCCGCCGAATTCTCATTTTCAAGCCTTATGGGCAGTGCGGCGCGGCGCCACCCGAGAAGATGTAGGAGATTAAGTACACCGCGTCAGAAATATCTATGCCGCCATCGCCGTTGGCGTCTCCCTTGCCGTTCGGACCGTTGCAGTCATGCGGGGCTGCGCCACCGGAGAAGATGTACGAAATCAAGAACACAGCGTCGGAAATGTCAATCCCCCCGTCATCGTTGGCATCACCGCAGGAATTACAGCTGGGGCACAACACAGGGTCAGATGGCATGCTTGGCCAGATGTAGTTCTTGATGAACGCCTGGGCCTGGCTGTTGAGGCCAGCGAGTCCAGTCGGATTGTCCTGGGCACGCTTGCCTAACAGCACAACGTCGAATTTGAGGTGAGTCGAAGTCAGGGTGTAGCCCTTCGCGACAACCATTACAATGGTCTGGTCTGTGGTCGTGTCGCGCCTGGAAGTGTAACCGGACGTCAAGTCCATGTACTTCCACACCGAGTCAACTTGTAAGCCACGGTTAGGATACACTTGCTCCTTGTTGCCAAACGCAAAGCCGCCGGCGATCGGTACACCGTCTTCACGATAGGCAGCCGTCCCGCCAAATCCCTGCGTGCGAGGGATATAGGTTGTGCCCGGCTTCCCGGTGCCGGTACCCTGCAGATAGATCATCTGCCTGGCCGCATCAAGATGGACGCTGTTGTTGGATGAAGAAGAATCGGACGGGACATCCCAATCGGCAGCGAACGCAATGGAAAGACCGTTAACGTCACCGGTCGCCTTCAAGCCCTTGTATACGTCGAAGTGCGCGACGTAGAAATCGGCGGAATCGACATGACTGGCAGCATACCAACTGACGTCAAATCCGACTGTCGTGTCACGGTTCGTACCACTGCCTGACGCAATGCGGTAGCCGTAGCCGTTCGGGCCGGGGTAGTAGCTCGTCGAGTCAGCGTCGGTGTTAGTCAGAGCATACAACCAACCGAAGTTGTTATCCGTAGAACCGGGATCGCCCTGACCACTTTTGTAAATTCTCCAGCTAAGATTCTGGGCTGAATTGCCCATGATCAAAGAAGCGTCGGTAATGAAGTTCTCGGTTAGGTCATCGAAGTAGGTGAAGGCAGTTCCCAGATTGCTGTTGGCCGCTTGAGCCGTCTGATTCACAAGCAGGCGGTTGTGTGCAGTGCGGAGAGACACGTCCTGCTCGAGAAACCAGCTATCAAACACATAGAAATCAACCGGTATATCAAGTGTCTTGGCCGGACTATCGTAGGTGAATCTGATCGTGTTTTTGAAGAGACCTTCAGTGCCCAGCGGACCAGCCGTAGCCACGACTGTCGCCGAATTGGGGCAACCGGCTGGTACAGAACCGAATGTCGGTGCCAACACAATCGGACAACCGCCGCCGAGGAGGGATGAAGTCCAACTGATTGCTAGGTTACCGCCGTTTTGCAGGAACAGATCCTGAGTCGCAGTAACGTTTGTAACTGCGTGGAACGGATACTTGATCGCACTAGGCGTGCTGCTCAATACCCGATAAGGCGCCATGTCTATGCACGGATAGCTGATGAATTTTATGGGGTTCAGCAACTCCTTGGTGCCCGACTCATTGCTCACGAAGCTGCCGGCATCCAGATCCTCCAGGTATTCGATACGCAACGAGTCGTTGACGTACCTTGCAGACGAAGTAAAGCTTTCATCGGCGCAATAAGTCGGAGT
>JAPLUP010000304.1 GCA_026397575.1 Candidatus Zixiibacteriota bacterium | reverse complement strand
AATGATGTCTTCCTCGGAGCTTTTTTCGTCTTGGCCATGCAGATGGTCTTCGTGGCTGTCACGATCCTACTGGAGTTTTCGCATCTGATTCTCAGCCCTGATGATTTTCCGATCCTTGCGCCGCATCCGGTCAATTCGCGCACCTTCTTCGCAGCCAAAGTTCTGCACATGGTAATCTATGTGACAATGATGGTAGTGGCTTTGGGACTGATACCCGCGGTAGTTACTGCCATCACATACAAGCAAGTACTGTTGTTCCCAACGATGTTTTTTGCGTCCTGGTCGGCGGGAACGGCCGCCGCACTGTTTTTCGCGATATTCTATACACTGATGCTTCGCGTGGGCAACCGCGAGAAAATGCACCAGTACCTTGGCTACCTTCAGTTCCTGATGACATTTGTCATCTATGGCGGCTATATGTTCCTTCCGGAACTCGCCAAAAACATGTTTGCCCTGTCAAAGTCCGGATTCGATTTCACTTACTTGTACTTGTCGCCACCCGGATGGTTTGCGGCCTGGCCGTCTCTCGTTTCTGGTATGGTGTCTGCCGTCCCGATTTGGGCGGGCTCCGCTGGAGTTGTAAGTCTGGTCGTTTTGTACCTAATCGGAAACTCACGTTTATCATTTCAATACGCTCGGACACTATGTGAGACGGTGGAGCAACAGGAATCCAAGGCCGAGATCAGGAGCAGCTCCGGAGTGTTTGCCCGACTGCTTCAAGCCATTGCTTCACCGGAGGATCGCGTCATCTGGAAATTGATGCGCAAGCAGTTTAAGTATGACAACCGTTACAAGATGTCGGTGTTGATCGCAATACCGCTGACGTTGCTGTATGTCTATATGGGGGTCAAAGACGGCAAGGTGCTGGCAGACCCATTTGCCACCGCCGCAGAGCTTGGCAAGATTGATGCGAGCTTCATGGTCTATATGGTGGCCGCATTCCTCCCGTACATAGTTGTTCTGGGGTCGGTCTACTCATCGTCTTATCGAGCCGCCTGGGTCTTCTATGCATCACCGGCCAATCAGACTCGACTGGTTCTGGCAAGCAACCGCTTCGCGATCATGTTCTTCTGCATTCCTTACCTTGTTTTCATGTGCGCCTTGATGGCATATTTTTTCGGCAATGTGCTTCATGCCGTCTTGCACGACATAGTATTACTGCTACTGCTACTGGCTCTGGTCAATCTGATAGCCCTGATCTCGCCTCGTCTTCCCTTTTCTGTGCCAATCAAATCGGGCCAACGAACGGGGGCCATGATAGTTTCGATGTTAGTCCCCATGAGTGCGGTAATGATCACTATGTCGATCCTGGCACGCACTGGTTACGGCGGGGCGATCGGCTACAGCTCTGTGGTGATCGGGTTACTGTTGATCGTTGTTGCCATGTCGGCATTACAGAAAAGAGTTATTCCGCGCCGGTTGGCGAAACAGGAATGCCTCGACGGGTGAGCCGCTGTGCAGCATTGTACTTTGCAGCGGCGCGTATCCGAAAAACCTGCCCCCTACGGCGCTGGAGTTGTGTATAATACAAAAGTTGCTCTTTGTCAAAGGTTGACTACCGCTGATCGTGAGGTTCACATGAGCATAGTTCTGATTCGTCGTTTGCTGCTTTTGATATGCCTGCTCTGCTCGGTTGTGTTGCTTCTTTGTTCCACGGATTTGTTCGCCCAGAGTGTTGCGCCGGGAGACAGTGTTCACTGGGTCGATCTTGAAAAGGGGCTGGTTATAGCCAGGTCCGACAACAAGCCGATCTTCTTTTGGTTCTATGGCAGTTGGTGCCCCCACTGCAAACACATGCGGGAAAAGGTCTTCGTCGATACGGCGGTGATCGCCGGATTGAACGCCTACTTCGTTCCAATCAAGATTGAAACGGCATCAAAACGCCAGATCACATTCCAGGGCGTCAGCATGACCGAATCCGAGTTTGCCGTAAACAACTTTAACGCGCGAAAAGTGCCCTCAACCTGGTTTGTCGAACCGAACGGCTGCCGCATTCTGCATTTGAAAGGATTTCGTCCGGTATACGATTTGGTAAAGAATCTCGAGTACGTGCGCACCAAGCAATACGGCGAATGCCAGAATGTTTCGCTTATCGACCCGCCGCCAACTCCAAAAGTGACGCCGGATTCGGCGAAGAAGTAAGTCATGAGGGGTGTTCTGTCGCCTGCAACAGTTGCTTCGATTCCGCATTCAGGTAGACAGCTCGGATGGCAGGTGCATACAGGTCATTCAGAGTTCCATTAATGGACTGCAGAAAGCGCCTGATTTCGTCACAGTACAGGTTGCCGGATATTTCGCTTTCGTTCTGCCAATTGATGACTACCATCGCCCGAAAGCCACCCGTGTCCAGACCCTGTGATTTGGCATAGGTCGCGATTTGATTCAGCCCAACATAGAGCTTCTCCATGTATTTTTTCACGCACTTGATCACAATTCCGTTTGTCTCGCTGAGTGATATGCATCGCGCTCTCCCTTTGAGTCCAACCTGATATGTGCTGAAGTCATTGCTGCTTTTGTTGAATCGAATTCTCAACCCCTTGGTCGTGCTATTGCACCAAGTGGCCGTCCAATCTCCTGCCTTCGACGTCAGCATATCGTTGATTTGTTCGAATACCCATTCGAATAGTTCGGATCGGCCGATATCGCCTTCAGTAATATCTTCCCATTCCTCGGAAGCGTAGATATCGACCCCTACTGTCCGCAGCAGACTCATTCGAGCCAACGACATGCGGCTGGCGTCGATTATGGTTTCCGAGATAGGGTGGGGGTGAATCATATTCTTCACTTCCACTAGATATTGGGACTGATCTCTAAACGCACTGATATCTGGTGATCGGGTCGCATCTTCTTCGATGAACGTCACTTCTACGAAACCAGCTTGCCGCAAGAGATCCAAAACTCGAAACTCTTGCACGAGGTCACGGAATGCGACACCCGCCCCACATTGCGTCCCTCTGCAGGCAACTGATTCAAGCGTTTCGCTGTCAGCAGAGAGACGCCCCATGAGCTGTTCGAACGCTTCGAGGTCAGGTGTCAGCAGTACGTAGTTGACCAGGTGTTGTGAGTACCAGTCTTCTCGCTGCAGCTCGCTGTCAACCATACTGCCAAAGAGCCGCCAGAATGATGGGTGCTTCCTGGCCTTGTCTTGTATTGATGATCTCAAATCATTTGCGTCAAAAATCATATAGCATTCCACCTAGCCTCAGGTTATCATCGTTGCTTCACGCTCACACGCCTCGGAGCAGACTGTATGATCAACTGAGTGTAATTCTGGTTTCTACCTTTCCAAGTAAGCTATCCTGCTTTCGTGATCATCGACGGTCATCTGAATGTCGTCAACCCGTGATGACAGATCATCTATCGAAGACCTTAGCTCTTCAATAGTGGCGGTAGACTCGTCAACTTGCTGCTGCAACTCCTCTCTCTGACTCTCAAGTTCAGAGACTCGCGCTTCTAGCTCCTCGTACCGCGTATCTGCTGTGCACGATACAACCATCGCTGCAGACAGCGTCAAAACTACACAGACAAGAAATGCGCGAATGCAAGAAGTGAGGCGCGTTTTTGTGCTAATTTTCCGGGGTTCCAAACCTGACCGCTTGTCCATCGATTCCATTGTAGTTCCCTCCAGAACGAGACCAATAAGGAGCTCTGGCTGCGATCAATTGCGCGATTCCTGAGGCCGAGCCCGAGAGTAATTCCGCTCTATCTATTCAAGTACTCCCTTCCGACAGTATCACTCGTTATCTATTCCTGCGGATGAATCCGCACCTACAAACCCAATTCCGCTTTCAGAAACTGTCCGGTGTAGGATTCTTTCACCCGCGCGACCTCTTCCGGTGTGCCGCTGGCGACAACTCTCCCCCCTTCGTCTCCCCCTTCGGGACCAAGGTCGATTACATAATCCGCCGTTTTGATTACGTCCAGATTGTGTTCGATCACAACGACGGTGTTACCGCGCTCGACCAACTCGTTGAGCACCGTCAGCAGCATCTTGATATCTTCAAAATGCAGCCCCGTCGTTGGTTCATCGAGGATGTAGAGTGTGTTGCCGGTCGCGGTCTTGGAGAGCTCGGTCGCAAGCTTGACGCGTTGCGCTTCACCCCCCGAAAGTGTGGTCGCCTGCTGTCCGAGATGGACATAGCTTAGCCCGACTTGATTGAGAACTTCCAGTTTCTTGCGCAACGGTGGAATACTCACAAAAAACGGCAGCGCCTCTGAGACGGTCATGTCAAGCACT
>JAPLUP010000234.1 GCA_026397575.1 Candidatus Zixiibacteriota bacterium | reverse complement strand
CTTGAAATTGTGCAGCACCGAATCGGGGGCCGTCTGTGCAACAATCGGTACTACGCGCGATGGCCCGATTACTGCCGGGGCGAACGGATTCTGGCAGGAGATAGTCGCGAAGGCAATTATGATCGCGAGAACGATGACGCTACCGATACGCATTTTTTAGTTCCGCCCAGGATGGGGTATCCAAATTTAGATGCAAGTCAGACCAGCTTCGAATTGCCCAGAAGTTGAAAGCGCTCTCGATCATTTCGAAACGTACGACCCCTTGGTAGCTGCTCAACATCTGACCCGACGAATCGGCAACGATGACTGTGTAGCTGCGCACCAGTGTCGCCGTGCTGTCCAGAATGATATCAGGTTGCTCCGGCTGAGCAATGAAGGTTACTCGCAGCGACCGCTCGCTCTTCGTGGCGCTAAAATCGTTAAACATTTTTTCGGTAAGATTCAGTTCCTGCTTGAAACCCCAGCCCGAGTCGGCCTGCGCTCCCTGAAGGAAATCATACTTGAACACAAAATTGCTGTCGAGGCTCTGCACGAAATTGCCGATCACCAGTTCGAAATAGCAGAGACGCAAGTTCTCCAGCACGATCTGCGGCGTTGTCGGCGTGATGAAGGTTCCCGCTGCGGCAGTCGGCGGTTCGCTGTCTCGCGTCGAAAAAGGATTCTTGGCGCAGGAAGTCACGAAGAGGGCAATCAAGATGATGAAGACGACTCGCCTCACAGAAACCTCTTGATGGAAATGGTAAACAGATTGTACTCCTGATTGCGTTGATTTTGGTAATCCTGCACGCGGCGCTCCAACGTGCAGTCGATGTGCGACGAATTGGACAACTCCCATTCAAAAGCGAAACCAACGAGCGTGCGGGTAAATTCCTCGGATTTCTGGCGCCTACCAAGTGTAGCTGCGGAATCAAACAGATGATCGTACGACCTCTGGATTTCATAGACCGCATAGGGCTGAAAACGCAGACCCGCTATCGGTCGATAATCGATGCCGACACGCGGTCGGTGCGTGCGGCGGTCCCAGCTAATCTGCTGCTGCCACTGATCGGAGTAGACCAATGGACCGAAGTCCTCATACCGATAGCTGTACTCGATAACAAAGTCAGTGCGTCGAGAACTGGTCATTGTCAACTTGTTACTCACGCTGGCGCGCCGATAGAGCGTATTGCGTCCGCTCAGATCGGATTTTTCGTACTCGTAATAGATGTAGTTCGCGAACATCTGATAGCTTTGCTGTAAACTGATATTCGCAAACGGCCGCCAGATCAAAGTGGGATTGAAGATATAGACGTTGTTCACATTGTTATTGGCCGACAGACGGCCGGAAATGTAGATCGCGTGGAAGCCGCGATAACTGCCGTCGACTATTCCGGTGAGGAATTCATTGAACCGATGCGTCATCCGCACTGTGGCGACATTGACCGAACGGTCGCGATCGGCGAAAAAAGTTGAAGACGTCGGCGCCAGATATGACGTTACACCCATCTGTCCAGAGACTTCAAGGGTATCCGCCTCCAGCAGAAGCACTTTCGCCGTCATTCCCAATTGGCCGGTTTCCGCCAACTGGTTGGTCTGCTGCTGCCCGAAATCCTCTTTGGTGCGATTGTATAGATACGTTCCTTGCATCAACAGAATCCGTCCAAAACGCCGCGTCAGCGAGAACTGATATTCAAACAACGACGCAAAGTTGTTGTTCTGCCGTACCAAGTCGGTGACTGCGGGATCATATTCATAGTCGTATTTGTCCAAGCGATAGGCAGCAGTGGCAGAGAACACCACTGCGGCGGGCAGTTTCCGGCTGGCGTGAAGATCCCAGCGGCGTTGCTCGCTGCGTTGTCGGGCGGTGACATCAAAACTACCGCTGGATGGGAAGTACTTCCTTTCCCCGAAACTCTGCTTCGCATCCAAAGTGACCGTATCTCCCCGAACATTGTTGGCAGAGAAATTGTAGTTTAATGCGATGTTTCTGAGAGGAGTGCGACGGAGGGTCGTGATCTGCGCTTCAACACTGGCTCTACCAAGCGAACGATCCTGTCGGGGTTTGATCGAAAGCGTACCGGAATAACCGAGGCCGGACTCGCTTGAGGAGGCCGGATCAAATTGCCGCTGCTCCCAGACAACTCCACAGCGTTGCGAGAAATTGAGGTGATTTCCTTCAAAACCGGTAAGCAAATTGGCGCGGTTGGCAATCAGGCGCTTCTTTTCCAATCGATCAAAATCCTGACTGAATTCTACGCCGGCCTTGAATGACGGTTTAATGCGATAGGTGAGTGAAACGCTCGTGCGTGCCGTCTTCTGCCAGCGGTCGCCGCCTTCCCCAAAGACCGATTTTTTGATAAGTGTCGCCGTTGAGCGATTCTGCAATGCCAATTGCAGGGATGGTTTGAGATCGCGGGTGTATGACAGCGAGTCTGCCCAGTTATAAGTCTGACGGTCGAGGGAGAAGCTGAGATTCAAGCTGACGGGTGAAGCGGGATTGCTGAGGAATAGACAGCAGAAGCTGATGATGATCAGGGCAAATCCCGGTCGACACATTTGAGTTCCCTCATCAAGGCGACAAAGTGGGACACTGCCAGTTGCTCCGGACGGGAGTTGGGATCAAGTGACAGTGATGTGACCAACT
>JAPLUP010000667.1 GCA_026397575.1 Candidatus Zixiibacteriota bacterium | reverse complement strand
TTGTAGCCGCCGATCAAGGTCGCCACACTTTCCCCAGCTCGGGTTTCAAACTTTTCACAGCAGGAAGGCAGAGCTTGGAGTTGCTCACGGGGGATACCGTGATGCAAACGATCGGCGGCATCACCGTACTTCCAGCGTCAGTGGAAAGCTACCAGATGTCTGCACCGGATACTGTGATGGCGGGGCACGCGTTTGTCTTGAGCGTTAGCCATGCGGCCGATGACTGGAATAATGCCGTCTCCGGACGTGTTGACTTGCGACTTGCATCCGGTTCAGGTATTGCGCCATCGGGGGCATTGCCGTCGTTGTCATCGTTTTTCGCAGCGAACGGTTCGGGATCAGGCTCTGTCCTGTTAGTGCGAGCGGGAACGGACACACTTGAGGTTGATCTGGGGGGAGTTGTCACAAATCATCCGATCTTGGTCGTCGCCGACTCGCTGGCGAGATTTGAATTTGCGCTGGATGCGGTGCAGGTTTCCGGCAGGCCATTCACTGGAAACGCAGAACTCAAAGCTGTCGATCGTTTCGATAACGTTTGCGATTGGTTCAATGCCGCGCTTGATCCCGTGACGATCAGTTGCAGCGGTCCCGGCTCAGTGCTGAACAAGCGCGTTGACACTCCGAGTGCTTTTGAAGAGGGTGTCTGCGATCTCAAAAGGATCGGCACGGGTTATTCAGGCAACGATTTATATGTGACGTTCACCGCCACTTCGCAAACAGGCAAGAAAGGGACCTCACCGAGTGTCGGTATCTCCCAAGTAAAGATCACGGGCGGCAGTCTTAACGAAACGACAAAGTACATCGGTGAGCAGAATACCTTCCGATTGACGATCTCAGACTTTGGGAATCAGCCGGCTGTAATTGACGCGATCAGACTCTATATAGGCAACGCAATGGCCGTCCTGCCGAGCGTAGATCGCGTGTTCCCTGACACGATCATGCCAGTGTCGAATCGTACTTACACATTTAGAGGTAATGTCCCCAATCGGCCGGGCGAATCAGTTAGCTTCGCCGCCGGGTTCTCGGGACGGATCGGCAGCGCAGCAGTGTCCGACTCCGTCGGCAATCTTGGAAACCTGACGATTCTCCCATTGGGGGGTGTGGGCGTGGTGGGGTCATCGCTGTCGCCCCTTCAAGTCAGCCGCGGCAAGGCGTACAGTTTCTCTGGGCGTGTGTTCAACAACAGCAACAATGATCTGCGCCTGACAACCAGCACTAAGCTTGCGTTATCGCAGTTCGCCGAGTACGCACTGGAAAACCCTGTTGTTGTCTTGGCGCATGGCGGAATCACCGCGCTCACGTTTGTAAAAGCGGATGTTCCGCTTCAGTCCCCCGACCTGATCTCCGATATTTCGGTTCAGCTAGTCGGCACATTGGGCAGCGTGGCGTTTGATCAATCGTTCGGGGTTACACCGCCGGTGGTAACGCAATCGGAGCCATCGCTGTCCTACCAACCGGCATCATTGTCGCCGACCACCGTGTTTCGCGGACGGAATGTGACATTCGCGCTGGATATAGTGAATGCCGGCACGGCGACGCTGTCGGCAGGGTCCGCGTCTGTTTCCCTGTCGGTCTTTGCCGCAGGGCGTCAGATGTCTGCAACTGCCGATGACGGGCAACTGTTGTTCCCGGAAGGTGCGACGAATCTGACATTCAAGCCGCTCTTTATTCCGATCGATTTTCCGACGGCGCTTGACTCATTGGTGGTGGAGATCAGCGGTGCAGCCAATGGGTACGATGAAGCATTCAAGATTCGCATTCCGGGGAGTTCCGTGACTGTCCCGGCTGGAGCGGCGGTACAGCTCATTAGTACAAGTCTGCTTGCTCGTAATGCGCCTCATGTCAACATCGGCCAACCATTTGAAATTACGGCGACTATTCGTAACCAGGGGGATGAACCCTTGCAGCAGATCGTTGTAAGAATGATTAGCGATGGTGAATCGATATTTACCGATTCGATTCTTATCGATTTGCTCCCGGTTGCGGCGGAATCGACGATCACTTACGCGGTGACAGCCGCGATGATTCCGAGTTCTTCTGAGTTGTTCAATGCTCGGGTGACCACAGCGACCGGAGTTAGCTCGGGACTGGCGGCCCAAGTGCTCACGCCGCTTGGCAGCACTCAGGCAGTCGTGATCCAGATACCTGCGAACCTGCGGCTGATCTCGTCGATTGCTTCGCCAGCCGAGGCGCAAGATGGAGTGGTAGAACCTTCATCTGCGTTCAGCCTCTCTGCAAGCGTGCTGAACAACGGGCAGTCAACTGTGGGCGTGGGAGAGGTCACTTTGCGGCAGCTTGAGGGGACGTTCGTTGCGACGAGTGAACCGACTCAAGTGTTTGGCATCGGACAAGATGTCGAATGGAATCTGACGGCGCCGGCTACGAATGACACAGGTCGCTTTGAAATCGCCATCACTCAATTGCCGGAGGATGACAATACAGGCATTGCCGCCAAGGTGATCGCTCGAGCCGATACGATTGTAATAATCTCGACTGAAGAACAGGTAGCACTTGGCGTAGACTTTACTTCGTTGTCGTCGACGTTACTGGCTGCCGGCGGCACTTACGAGATGCTGAGGTTTAGTTTTGACATCGTGGGCAAGTCGAAAGAGCAGTATCTCAAATACGTCGATTTGGCACTGCACGATCGCGCGGGTAATGAGGTCGATCCGCCGTTACTCATTTCCGCAAC
>JAPLUP010000571.1 GCA_026397575.1 Candidatus Zixiibacteriota bacterium | reverse complement strand
TGCTTCATTTTGTGTAATGCGACAAATCAGAACCGCACCGGTTCTGACCTCTCCGCCACCCGCCTAATAGGCCGCCGCCAATATCTCGCAAACTTCTTCGAGAAAGCGTCTGTCCTGATCGGTAAACGCTGCCGGAGTCTGTGAGTCGATATCGAGCTCGCCAACAACTCTACCATCCTTGAAAATCGGCACGACAATCTCCGACTTGGTCTCGAGTGAACAGGCCAGATAACGGGGATCGCTGTTGACGTCATCAACAATGATCGTGTTTTCCTCGCGCACCGCGGCGCCACAGATACCGGCGCCGACTTTTATCCGCGTATGAGGTGACGGTTTGCCCAGAAACGGTCCTAGCACCAGTTCATCGTTGGATTCCAAAGTGTAAATGCCGACCCAATCATAGTGGGGGCAGTTGTCTTTCAGAAGCTGCACCGTCTCGAATGGTAGTTTAGTCTTGGCGTCGGCGTGACGAGCGATCTCTCGCAACCGATCAAGCATTTCCGAATGCGAAAGATGATTAGGCATTAGCTACACACAGACTCAAGAACATCAACTGTAACCTTCGTAAAGACCGCGACATAGCGATTGTTCCACGGCCGACAAATTAGGCGCGAAATCGCCGTTGTCAACCGAAACTGTTCGACTTTAGGACGGGACAAAGCCTGCCGATGCTTTAATTGTGAACAAGCCCCCCCGCATTCTGGTCGTCGACGATGAAGAGTCGATGTGCAACTTCATGGAAATCATGCTCAAGAAAGAGGGCTATTCTGTTTCGACAGCACAGTCCGGGCGGGAAGCCATGAAGCGGATGGACGCGGAACGTCCGGACCTGGTCATCTCCGATATCATGATGCCCGAAATGTCCGGCATCGAGCTTCTGACGGAGGCCAAGAAGAGGCGTGATAATCTGCATTTTATTGTGATGACTGCGTATGCGTCAGTCGATTCCGCGGTTGAAGCCCTTAAGAAGGGCGCTGACGATTACATCACCAAACCGTTCAAGATCGACGAAATCAAGCAGGTTATCAAAACTCTGTTACAGTACAGCAGTGCGCCGACAGTCGGCAAAGCAGTCAAGGGGAAACGCGCCGATCGCTTTACGCTAGATCGATTTGTCGGCAAATCCGAAATCATTGTCAAGTTGAAAGAACTGGTGCTACAAATCGCCGAATCCGACTCGATCGCTCTGATCCTTGGCGAGAGCGGTACCGGCAAGGACTTGATCGCACGCGCCATTCATGCGCACTCGCGACGTCAGGACATGCCCTTTGTCGCAATCAACTGTGCAGCTATTCCAGAGCAGCTCTTAGAATCGGAGTTATTTGGACACCAGAAAGGGTCGTTTACCGGCGCGATCAAGGACAAAGAAGGATTGTTCCGCGTAGCGGATGGTGGCGTGTTGTTCCTCGATGAGATAGGCAACCTGACAACAGGTCTGCAAGTGAAGCTCTTGCGCGTCCTAGAGACACAAGAGTTTACGCCGGTAGGCTCCACGATCCCGCTTAAGGTTGATCTGCGTCTTATCGCCGCGACCAATTCCGATCTTGAGGAAGACGTCAAGGCCAACCGTTTCCGTGCTGATTTGTTCTATCGGTTGAAAGTGTTACCGATTTTTCTGCCGCCCCTGTCGCAACGACGCGGGGATATTCCGCTGTTGGCCGAGCATTTCCTTAACCGGCTGGCGGCCAAACATAACACCGTTGCCAAGAAGCTCTCGCCAGAGGCGGAGCACTTGATCATGGCGGCTGAGTGGCCCGGTAACGTGCGCGAGTTGGAGAATACGATCACACGCGCTTTCCTGCTGTCGAAGACCGAGACGATCAAGCCCGAGGACTTTCCAGACAAGTTCGCCAGAGGAGAAGTCTCAGAGAAATTGGCGCCGGAACAACCAAATCCGGCTAACCCTACGCTGGAGTCAATTGAGAAGGCATATATCTTTTGGGTGCTCAATCAAACCGGTTGGCAAAAGGCCAAGGCGGCGAAACTCTTGGGAATAGATGCCTCTACCCTATATCGAAAAATCGAAAAATACGGCCTGAAGAGGGAAGGGGAGTAGCATTGCAAAGTGCAATGGATGCGTTGCAGATTCCCATCTCCAGTTCCTTTTCTAAGGATTGTTTCTATTCGCAACTCAAGTCAATCACTGGTCTGCCATGCAGTTAAAACGCGCCCCGGTTTGGGCATCACAATTGCATGGATATGAGCAGACTGTTATGAGGAGAACGATGCGTTATTCAAGATTTAATCAGGAAGGTTTCACGCTGCTCGAATTGATGATCGTTGTGGTTATCCTCGGCATCCTCGCGGCCATGGCGATACCACGGTTCATGGCAGTCACGTCGAAAGCCAAACAATCAGAAGCCAAACTAATCTTGAAGCAGATCTACAGCATGGAGCGAGTCAACTTCGAACAGTTTGGCGAATACTGGATTCCCCTCGGGGGCACGATCGCCAATCAGGCAAATCCATTCGCTTTCGCCGAAATCCTGGTCGAAGTGCAGAACCCGGCGCGATACGAATACGTAATCGTCGGCACGCCGATGACCTTTACCGCCACGGCAACCGCCAATCTTGATGATGATCCGACCATCGATGAATGGACGATCGACGAAATGGGTCAGCTCCTCGTCACGGCGGGCAAGGACGACGCCGCGGGCTAAACCGCGAGAGGATACGATTGAGGACAGAAATTGAAGTTGGAAAGAAACCGTAACGTTAACCTTTAGCCTAGAGGAGGCACAACATGTTGTCCAAATTTCACAAGAGCCAAAAGGGCTTTACCCTGATCGAGTTGATGATCGTGGTGGTCATCATCGGTATCTTGGCTGCGTTGGCCATTCCGCGGTTCATGAGAGCCACGACCAAGGCAAAACAGTCGGAAGCCAAGACGCTATTGAAACAGATTTACACCATGGAGCAGACCTACAGGCAGGCGAACGATGCATACTGGCCAAACCCAGCTGGGAACGCTACCGCTGATGCCACCAATGGGCTCACCGCCTTTGCCGCGCTGGGCGTCGAAGTCGGCTCGACCGCTCGTTACAGCTACGCTTTAACGGGGGCATTGAACACTTTCAGCTGCGTTGCGACCGCCAATCTTGATGATGATGCTACTATCGATACTTGGACCATCAATGAACAAGGCCAGTTGGTCTGCACGCCAGGTTTGGACGACTCGGTGGATTAGACGTACGTTTGAAGCTCGTTTTGAAGCGGGGTCTTTTGTCCCCGCTTTTTTTGTGCCAACCGTGCGCACCGGTACTGATACTGCCGAAAATAAGACTATGGCCGATACCCTCCGACACAGTCTCACCAGACCCAAGACCTCCGTCGGAAAGGCGGCGAAACGGCTGCTACTGGTTACCGTGTCGTTGCCCGCCTCTGCCGACGACTTTCGCGGCGCCTGGATTCTGGACTTTGTTGAAGCGCTACGGAAGCGGGGCGTACAGACTGAGGTCTTCACCATCGCCGTTCAGCCGCACGATGATTCCATCGATCTACCTGTGTTCGGCTTTACCTGCCGCACGGCCGGTGTAGTCTTTGACAACGCTACTGCCGCGAGTCTGACTTCCTATTTCCGGATTAGAGAATGTCTGCAAACAGGCAGCCACACGCTGACCGCGCATCTTGAGGAGCATGAATACGACTATGTTCTGGCGTTGGGAGCGTTTCCCGCGGGATGGATTACCGCCAGTGCCACCGAGGTCAACAACATTCCTTTTTCGGTTTGGTTACTGGGGCCAGATATCAATATCTGGGCGCGCAAATTCCTATATGGGAGGATGGTTCGACGCACGCTGCGCAGGGCGAAAGCTCTGTTTGCCGACGGCGACAAGCTATGCGAAATGACCACCGGCATTAGTGATCGCGAATGCCATTTTATGCCGACGTTGAGGCGCTTTCATTACAAGATGCTGCCTATATTGCGCGAGGAAGTCTTCCTCTTTGTGGGGGCGCTTGAGACTCACAAGGGCATCTTTGACTTGCTCAGAGCGTTTGCGCGCATCAAGCAAGACATTTGGGATTACCGGCTGCTGGTAATCGGCAGCGGTTCCAAAGCGGACAAGGTGCAGCGCAGCATCAACACACTGAAGTTGCGTGGCAAGGTGCATCTGCTGGGCAACCTCTCAAATGAAGAACTGATCAACTACCTACAGCGCGCCCGGGCGTTGATTATCCCGTCGCACACTGATTCGATACCGCTGGTTTTCGGCGAGGCATTGCAGACCGCAACTCCGATGGTCGTAACCGACGCCGGTGATCTTGGTTCGTTGGTGCATGACAACAAACTCGGTTTTGTCTCGCGCCGCAAATCGCCGGCATCGCTCGCCGACGCAATGGTGCGCATGATAGTCTCCGATTTTGACATCCGCGCTAATGCCAAGCATCTGATAGAAAGATTGTCACCCGACAACGCCGCGCAAACCTTTCTCAATAATGCCCTCTGTTGCGACGATTGACTTCGCGCCGTTTTATGTTGCTGCAGGTCTGAGCACATCTCTTGCTGGCCATTGCGTGGCTCTCGCGCCACTCGTAATGCACATGCTCAAAGGAGATTCCCGTCCGAGCGGGAGAGAGAGGGGAGGGGCAATGACGACGAAGCAATCTGCGCGCCTGCATCGGAAGAGCACAAATCGAGATTGCTTCGTCGTGCTCCACACCCTGCATCACCTCTCCGCACTCCTCGCAATGACACGGTCTGGGCTTTTTCAAAAGTCCCGATCAGGTGGGGAACAATGCTAACATGATCATTTGTTGACTTGTCTCTTGAAGGTCTATATTCTGTTGGACGGGATGTGAGCGGGATATCAGGAAGAGAGAAGATATGAGCCAACGACCAACCCTCGAAACGAAACGACTGATACTGAGACCTTTCGCGATGGCGGACGCCAAGGATGTTCAACGCCTTGCCGGAGACCGGGCAATAGCAGATACCACATTGAGTATTCCACACCCGTATGGCGATGGAAAGGCAGAGGAATGGATTTCCAAGCACCAGGAAACCTTCGACCAGGAGAAGGGAGTCACGCTGGCGATAACCCGCAAGCCTGATGATATGCTGTTAGGAGCTATCAGCCTCATGGACATATCCAAAGGGCACCAGGCAGAACTGGGGTATTGGGTCGGAAAGCCCTACTGGAACCAAGGATACTGCACGGAGGCGGCAAGCGCCGTGCTACGCTACGGTTTCTTAGTGCTGGGTCTGATCCGAATCCACGCCAGCTTCCTTACTCGGAATCCAGCCTCTGGCCGTGTGATGCAGAAACTGGCCATGCGGCACGAGGGCTGTCGCCGGCAGCACGTTATGAAATGGGGCAAGTGCGAGGACATGGGGCTTTACGGCATTTTGAAACATGATTGGGAAGAAATAGCCAAGTAGCAAAACAGGTGAAGCCCACTTGGGGCTTGATGTATCTGTAGTATCGGGCCGCGAGCCGGCGTGGCCTACCAACTTGCCGAGAAACATCGAGAATAGGAGAAACAAAATGAGTACCAAGCTATACCTGATAATCTCAGGCGCCATCTTTTTTCTGGTCGGGATGTTACATCTCTTCAGGCTAATTTACCACTGGCCTGTTATCGTTGGGACGACGGTGATCCCGCATTCTCTTTCGTACGTTGGTTTTCCAGTTGCAATCGGGTTCTTCGTCTGGGCCTGTTGGCTTGTGGCCCGGAGAGGGAGAGTAAGATAAGTCAGCCCGCTGGGGGTTTGACTTTGTACCTCACCCAGCGGGTGAGTTCCATGACGATGGCTGCAGAATGTGCAGTGAGAGAACCGTAGATAGCAGCCGGTGTTCGGATTGTTGGCACTATTTGGCGCTTCGGTTAAATGCAAATCCCACCCGCTGGGTGGGTTACTGTTTTTACGCCACGAGCCGGCGTGACCCGCAAAACTGCGACCCAAAAAGCGATTGCGCTACATTGTTGAAACGTATTAGTTCAACGACGTGAGCTACCGCGTTGTCCTGTCCATCGGCGTTGTCATCATTCTTGTGTTTAGCGGCTCTGTAGCCGCGGGTGACTATCATTTCCCAATCGATACGATCAACCATGTGCTGAACTACATCGATATCGACACCGGAGATATCGCTTTCCGCACCGACTATGTTGATCGCGACAGCTTCCGACTGAAAATCATCGACGAGTTGACGCAACATCCGCTGCAGATTCCGGATTACCTGAAGAAGCGTGGGGATTTTCTGAAGGATACGACCATCTCTGTCTCCGAGAAATACGACACTTTGGAGCAGATGCTCGGTCGCCAACATCGGCTTTCGTTCCTTGCCGACTCGCAGATACCTTCTGAGAAGATTTACTCGGATGCCAGACAGGCGGGAGGAATAATCGGCGAGTTCGCTGATCGGTTGCTTAGGACATACGTCGGTATGAGATTCGTCGCCAGCATTCCACTTACGGAGGGATTATCGGGCGCCGAGTCTGCTTTTGTCGCCGACAGCTTTCTGACTTTTCTTCAAGAAGAAGAGAAGAGTGCTAATCGGCCACTCGAAGAACTTGACAGTCTTCAGAAATTGGGTGACTCCTTGGCAATCAGATTCAAGACTGTCGGTTCGAAGATAAGCATGGCTAACATCCTCGATGCGTCGCGGCAGCTTGTCAGCGATTACCAGCAGCTTGCAGATTGGCTGGCCCTGAACAAGAAGGCTTTGCAGCAGATACCCGACTCGCTATTACTACGATACTTCTATAAACTGAAAACAGAGTGCGGTCCCATTGTCGTCGGCGGAAAAGGCAACGATCGCTATGAAGGGGATTTTGCCATCATCATAGATTTCGGAGGCGATGACGAATTCTATCTTTCAAACAAGCCCGGGCAACGCTTTCAGATCATAATTGATATGGCTGGAGACGACCGCTACATCGCCAGGAGTGATCACTGTTTTGGCGCTGGATATCTTGGATGTGGCATACTGGATGATTGGGGAGGGGATGATACCTACATGGCAAAGAACTACTCACTCGGCTGCGGCATTTTTGGAACGGGCATTCTGGTCGATCGCGCCGGAGATGACACGTACATCGGTAATATCAGTTGCCAGGCGGCCGCATCATTTGGTGTCGGCATGTTGCTTGACTATGGCGGCCTCGATAGCTACAGCGCGGCGCTTTATTCGCAGGGTTTTGCATTTATCATGGGATCGTCGGCGCTGGTTGACTACTCGGGCAACGATCGCTACGCGGTCGGCTGGAAGTACGGC
>JAPLUP010000295.1 GCA_026397575.1 Candidatus Zixiibacteriota bacterium | reverse complement strand
CGGCAATTGCACGCGTTCCCGTGGTTCTTCGACATAAGCTGCAACCGTGTCATCTTGCGGTTGCCATTCCGCAGATGGGTCAAGCAGGCAGTAGCCGATCTCCAGGCTCTGGCGATAGACCTGATACCACTCCGATTCGGTGAACGTGTCCATGCACATCGGGAAGAGGATTTGTTCTTCCTTGTAGATCATCTCTGCGATGGAATCGGTCGCCGGTTTGAAAACCAGCTCCACGAGCGTTCGCGCGTCATCGGCCGAGATTGCTTGTGCTACTCGCAGTGCCTCGTCGGTCACTTTCAGCAACTCGCGGGTTTCATCATGCTTGCCCCACATGACGGTCGGCGGACCGGTGATGCCATGCTTTTCCAGAAACGGAAACACCAGGTTCTCCTTGCGGCGGTAGTGTTTATCGACGTCTGATAGTGCATTGAAATGGATGCGCGCTTTCGGGAGGAGCTCGGCTACTTGGGTATCTGCGGCTGCCAGCTTGATCTCGTCGTAGAGATCACCCAGTGATTTGATTTCCCATTCGATGGCGCGATTCTCTTTCTTAAAAGTGTCAACCGGATGTCCCGGCGGCGGTGTCTTGCTCCCTGTCTGGTCGATTTTTCCCCGTAGCGCGGCGCTGTGCATATCGCAGAAACTCAACACTTCCTGCGTCGGCATTCCCTCGGCAATCAGTTCCTGCTCCACAGCGGCAACTTCATGGTAGGGGACTTCACCGAGCAGACGTGCCAATTGGCTGCGCACGGCGTCCGGCGCCTCACCATTATGGAGTTGCTGAATCATGTGTTTCAACAGATCCCGTCGTTGCTTTGCGTTATTGATTAGTTCGCTCATAATTTTATCCTCTCCTCATTGTTGTTTTTGATCATCAATTTGCGGGCGACCGAGCTTATCCATTTCGCTGCCGGAAATCGGATGCCCGTATCCTCTAACGTATGGCTGTTGCTCTATGTATTGCTGTGTGGTGATGCTGTTTTGCCAATGTCCCGTCAACATGGCGGCGCCGGTAATTGCCACAAAGATGCCGACCGTGACAACGGCAGCCAGGCGTTTGGGAACCCGGCGACGCGCAACCAACGACTTGACCTCCAACGTATTCGCCACCGGGCAAGCATCCACACAGGCCATACAGGATGTGCATTCATCAGACCAGACGGTATTGATCTTGTCTACCTTGATAAATGAGGGACAAACTTTGGCGCACTTGCCGCAATCGATGCAGGTGGCTGGATTGCGTTTGATCTTTTGTGGGCTCAGTAGCGACAGAATGCCTAACAGCGCACCGTAAGGACAGAGATAGCGACACCAGAATCCGCGAATCGGAATTGAGAGTAATATGAGTCCCACGATAACGGTCAACGCAAACGGTGTGATCTCGGCAAAGAAGTAATACATCTTTATGTCGGCGGTCAGATTGTAAGGACTGTCGAGGAAAGTTTGCAGCGCCAGTTCGGTCATCACGAAGAAAATTATATAAATGAAAAATCCAAGCAGCAGGTATTTGACAAAGCGTAGTGGCCAATCCAATGCCTTTGGCAAACGCAAACGGCGCTTGAAGATTTTGTCTCCCAGATCGCCGAGCACCTCCGATACGAACCCGATCGGGCAAAGCCAGGAACAGAAGACTTTGCCAAACGCCAACGACATGATCAGAATTGCGGCAAGAATGATCAGTCCTGCCGGATGTGCCGCATGTATTTCTCCGGTCTGGAAGAAGTAGTAGAGACTCATAAGCGAGCTGATTGGCAGGAAGCCTTCGACGCCGGGAGGGCGACTGACAAACGTTGTCGTACCACCGGAGTCCAGAAAACCTACAAAATAGTGGAACTGGACACCAATCCAGACACAGAGCAGGGCAAAGGCGATCTGGACTGTCAGTCGGTATTTCTGAACGGGTCTCTCGATATTGCGGACCGGATTGACGTGCTTATCCATCTGCAGGCCAGTTTCCTTATTCATCGTATGTTCTACGTTCTCCGGTATCGTACTATCTCGCTCTCATTGCAGCATACGCATGTTCTGGAGATAATCTATCGATGTTGTCGATGATGGATTTGACTTGGGTCAAACAATCTCAAGATTTTGGTGGATCCTGATGATTTGCAGCGGGATACACAGGAAATCAGTAGCCGAACTGGGACTTAGAACGTGACGCTTAACCCCGTGCTGAGGACAGCCTTCTCCGATTGAACACCATAAAGATTTTGGTAGACCGGTACCTGCACGGCGGCGGAGATTCCCAACGCTTGTGTCAGACTTAGTCTTAGGCCGGGACTGATATACGCTACCCACCCGCCGGTGTTCTCCACCATATCGGCAATTTCGTGATCTCGGTCAGCGTAGCGGCCATTGACCTGTAGCGACCCGGTAAGTCCGGCGATCAGAGGTCGTTCTGCACCGAGGTTGAAAAGCACAGCATTGCCGTAGTGGTAGCCGAAATCGTTGGTGCCATTGCGGCGATAATAAACACTGGTGAAGAACCGACTCGTACAGGTAAGACGCGATGCGGCTGCGCCGAGTTGCCAATCAACCGTTCCCGTACCTGCCTGTAAATGTTCGTCCAGACGCTCGCCCATTTGCCGGAGATTGTTGCTTCCCGTCGGCAGCTTCGCGACTATCGCCAGCCCTCCCGTATAGAACCGTCCGTTGTTACTCGAAAGAGTATGCGTCCAGACGGTTGAGAGTTCTAAGTCCCCGACGCCGGAGGACCTCTCTCGATCTGTCGCGTCCGCGGTAGTCACCACGATTCTCCTGTATTGGAGCGGAAGCTCAAGCATGAACGAGGCATGTTGCGACGGATTAAAAGCCATCCGCAGCGATGGGCGAATTTCTCTTTGTCGCTCTGTTCCCGTGCCTTCATCACCGGTCAATGCGTTTGACTTGGTCGAATACAGATTGCCCACACTAAACCAGAAGCGCTGAAGTTCTGTCTGTCCAGGCAGACCAAAGCCGCGCTCAGAGAACAGAAAAGCGTTATCGCCGCACCGGCAAACTGAGCAGGCATCGAGTTGGACGGTGTAAAAGCAGCCGATGACGGCGGTCAAGACGATCAGACATTTTGCACTTTTCATATTCATTTCTTTGTCTCCAGACACAAATCAACATGAACTCAGATCTATCAAAATCCGATGGTGGTTCACGCCGAAGCAAACTCATACTTGATACCGTCCGAACAGCCACCTTGATTGAGTGAATTGGCCTGCAGTTGCATCCTGGGCGTATATGCTGATAAGTCGCTCTGATTCTCGCACTTTCCCAGTTATGTCAATGGTGCGACCTTTTCAGCCTATAACTTGGCGCTGTGCCAGGTCCCGGATATTGTCCCCACAAAGAAATGTCCGTGTGTACCAAGAAAACGCTTGACAAGTAATGAGCATATGCCCATAATGCGGCAGAGAATTTAAGCGATTGGATGCCATGCCAAGACCGAGATGCCGCAGACGAATCCGCTGCGCGCCCGAAGTAGTGCACTTCAAGCCGCGCGGTGTGCCAATGTCGGCGCTGACAGAAGTCGTGCTTGCTTTCGACGAGTTGGAAGCCATCCGGCTTAGCGACCTTGAGGGGCGCTATCAGGAGGATGCTGCGGCAGAGATGGGCGTTTCACGCCAGACATTTGGGCGAATTATCGAGGCCGCCCATCGGAAAGTGGCTGAAGCGTTGTGTCATGGCAAGGCT
>JAPLUP010000049.1 GCA_026397575.1 Candidatus Zixiibacteriota bacterium | reverse complement strand
CCTGTCGTACTCGCGGCTGATGACAAACAAGGGTATCAATTTGCGGCCATTCCAGTTGACCGGTACCAAGTATATTATTCTTGATCGCGGCACGCAGCTACCCGAGGGACAGGGATTCAAGAAAGCCTATGACAATGAAGTTGTTGTTTACGAGACACCACGTTCGATGCGCCGCGCATCGATCTACCACGCCTATCAACTTGCGTCCAACACGACGTCTGATCTCGATCTGCTATATGATGAAAGCTTCCCATATATGAGTGCGCTCCTGGTCTCCGAAGCGCCGGAATATCAGCCCGTTTTGCCGGATTCAGGCGCGCAGGAATCGGTCGAGATTGTAGAACACGAGATAGCTCGTCAGCGCTACAAAGTGGAAATGGCGACGGCGGGATTGTTGTTCATTTCGGAAAACTACTTCCCCGGCTGGAAGGTCAGGGTTGATGGTGTCGAGAAGAAGCTGCTGAAAGCAGACCATACTTTCCGCGCCATATCGCTTGATAAAGGTTCGCACGATGTCGAAATCTATTGGGAATGGCCGCGTTACACCGGCAGCCGTCTGGTGACGATTCTTACCGTCATCTTTTCGGGCCTTGGTATTGCCGCTTGCCTTTTCTACGAACGCAAGACGAAAGGAACATCCACTTGACTGAACGCGCCTTAGTATTGCTGCCGACGTACAACGAGAAAGACAACATCGAGAAGATCTCTCGTCAGGTGATTGCGATTGACCCCCGTATCGAAGTATTGATCGTTGACGACAACTCTCCGGACGGAACCGGTCAGATTGCTGATCGGCTGGCGGCAGAGAACCCGCGAATCAAAGTGCTTCACCGCACGGGCAAACAGGGTCTCGGACGGGCATACATCGCCGGCTTCCATTACGGTATTGAGAAGAAGTACGATTACATCTTTGAGATGGATGCCGATTTCTCGCACCAGCCCAAGTATCTCGCCGATCATCTCAAGAATATTGAGACGTGTGACATCAGTTTGGGTTCGCGCTATATCAAGGGGGGGGGTATCGAAAACTGGCCCAAGATGCGTTGGGCAATCTCATACTACGCTAATGTATACTCCCGCGTCGTCACGGGTCTGCCGGTGCGCGATGCTACCGGCGGATTCAAATGCTTCCGCCGGCGTGTGCTGGAATCGCTCGACCTCGACAGCATCCGGTCAAATGGCTACTCGTTTCAGATCGAGGTCAGTTTCCGAGCGTGGTTGCATGGATTCAAGATTCAAGAGACTCCGATCGTCTTCGTAGAGCGTGAGGCGGGACACTCCAAGTTCTCCAAGAAGATCATCTATGAGGCGGTCTTCATGGTACTCTATCTCGGTGTACAGTCGATTCCGTTTCGTGTCAAACGGCTCTTCAGCTTTGGGAAAAAATGAGCGAGACTTACCCCTCAGTCTCAGTCATCATTGTCAATTACAACACTCCCGAGCTTACGGCTGAACTGATTGCATCAATTCGCCGACACACGGCCGGCGTAGGTTATGACATTGTTGTCGTCGACAACGGTTCCGAGCCATCGCGGCGATTTTGCGCCGATCCCGCCAATCCTGCTCTAAAGACAATCCAGTCGGAGACTAATCTCGGTTTTGGGAAAGCAGTCAATCTGGCGTCAAAAAGCAGCGTGGGAACCTATCTGTTGTTCGCCAACTCTGACTGCCGCCTCACGTCTAAAGCTCTCCCGGTTATGGTTGCTTATATGCAGCACAACCATGCTTGCGCTGCTTGTTCGCCGCGATTGATTCAGAAGGACGGCAAAGTGCATTCGTCAATTCGTCGTTTCCCCGGCTACGGCAACATACGCCACTCGCGTGGCTCGGTGCTCAAGGCCGACTCGAGCTACACACTGGTAGCAGACACTTCTCGCAAGGAGGTTGAGGCGATGTCGGCGACGTTTATGATGGTTAGACGCGATCTGTTCGAACAACTTGGCGGCTTTGACGAACGTTTTTTCATGTATGTTGAGGACACCGATCTCTGTAAGCGATTCCATGATGCAGAAAAGCAGGTAGTCTACCTCGGTGATTTGAGCGTTGTCCACCACTGGGGAGCGTCAACCCGGCTTCATCCGTGGCGGATGAGCTTTGAACACCACCTGTCGATCCGGAAGTACTTCCTCAAACACTACGCGAACAGGAGGCTGGCTAATTCTCTGCTGACACTCCAGTTGGCAGTCAATTATCTTCTCGTGGCCGTGAAGATGCTATTTATTCCGAGTGCGAGGTAATTTGGTGACTCTGATTTTGCTCGCTGTAGCGGCGGGAACGCTGGCTATGAGCTACATTGCCATGCCCATGTTGATCCGGCTGTCTCATCGCTTTGGTTTTCTCGACAGGCCGCACGGACGTAAACGCCATGCTTCCCCCACTCCGTTTACCGGTGGTTGGTCGATCTTCATCTTCTTTTGGCTTGGACTACTGATCTGTGTGCGACTGATGCCTGAGCTGAAGAATGAAATGGGGCATTACCTCCCATCCTTTTTTGCCGCACACGCTCTGGTTTTCGTCGGCGGAGTTTTTGATGATTTCGTCAGCTTGAGGGCGCCGATCAAGCTTCTGATACAGATCGCCGCGGCCAGTATTCTCTTTTCTGCCGGACTGAAGATTGACACCATCTACATTCCGTTCAGCGGCTCCTATCTGCTGGGCGGTCTCAGCTATCCAGTGACAGTCCTCTGGGTGTTGCTGATCGTCAATGCGCTGAATATTGTCGATGGGTTGGACGGTCTGGCCGCCGGTCTGTCGATTATCGGCGCAGTCGGTCTGCTCTATACGGCCATGAAGCTGCAAATTCCTGTCGTCGCTGTCCTGACAGTGATTCTAATTGCCGTGTTGCTGGGATTCCTGCGATACAACTTCCCCAACGCGCGCATCTTCATGGGGGATTCCGGAGCACAATCAATCGGTCTGGTCTTCGCAGTAGCAGCCATCTACTGCCCGATCAAGAGCTACACGGTGGCCGCAATGTTTGTGCCGCTTCTGACTTTGGGAGTTCCTCTCATTGAGTTGGCGATCAGTTTCCTTCGGCGTTTGTCGACGGGTAGATCCGTAGTGAGGGGGGATTTCGGGCATCTCTTCCATTTGCTCCCTCGTCGGGGAGTCAGTAAGATCAAGACAGTCATGATGTTCTGGGGAGTGGCACTGGCTCTGCAAATCTTTGTATTTACTCTTTTTCTATTTGACCGCCGCATCGTATTCTCTATATTGGTAGTGTTTATGGCAGTCATAGCTGGCTGGTTTCTGTTTATTCTGAAACGGGAGGAGCAAAACTAATGGCAGCGGGTGGGTATTTGGATTTCGAAAAGCCCATATTAGAGCTCGAGAAGAAGATCAGGGAGATGAAGGAGTTCGCTTCCGGCGAGGAAATCGAACTTTCTTCCGAGATCGTTTCTCTGGAACGAAAGCTACAGAAGCTACAGAACGAGATTTTTTCGAAGCTGTCGCGCTGGCAGCGCGTTCAGCTTGCTCGACACCCCAATCGCCCGTATTCGCTTGACTACATCGGCCATATCTTCACGGATTTTATCGAGTTGCACGGTGATCGCGGCTATGCGGACGACAAAGCGGTTGTTTGCGGCTTTGTCAAGCTCGATGGCCAGAAAGCTCTGGTTGTCGGGCAGCAGAAGGGGCGTGATACCAAGGCCAAGCTGATGCGCAATTTTGGGATGATGCATCCAGAGGGCTACCGCAAGGCATTACGGCTGATGAAGACAGCCGCTCATTTTGGTGTGCCGATCTTCATTTTCATCGACACCCCCGGCGCCTATCCCGGTTTACAGGCTGAAGAGCGTGGTCAGGCGGAAGCTATTGCTCGTAATATCAGGGAGATGTCGGTTTTGCCGGTGCCGATTATTATTACGATTATCGGAGAGGGAGCTTCGGGGGGCGCACTTGGCATCGGTGTCGGCGATGTGCTCCTGATGCTGGAAATCGCATGGTATTCGGTGATCTCACCGGAAGGCTGTGCCGCCATCCTTTGGCGCGATCAGACGAAAGCGCCTGATGCCGCTGAAGCGCTCAAGGTTTCGGCGCCAGATCTGCTGGAATTGAAGGTAATCGACAAGATCCTTCCCGAACCGACCGGAGGCGCACATCGAAATC
>JAPLUP010000262.1 GCA_026397575.1 Candidatus Zixiibacteriota bacterium | reverse complement strand
GTAAGAAACCGGGCAACGATCTCGTCCAAGGCAAAATCACCTAGCCGTTGATCTATTCATTTTGAAAAAGCCAGACACGCACGCGACAGAGAATCATCAAGATTCTTGAGCGAGGATAGCAGGAGAGTGACATCGAGCGCGTCCTCGATTTTGTTCACACCAACGGCGGTATCGATTACACTCGCGCGCGCGCCAGTTCGCTGGCCGACAAAGCGCTCTCTTATCTCGAGCCGTTCAGTGACAGCCGCCACTTCAAATCACTGGAGCGACTCGCGACATTTTCGATTAATCGTGACCTCTAATCCAATTGGCCGCGTCGTCTCACCGGGCCGAGAGTATAAGTACTGAAATGCCAAATCTGCTGCTAATCGCCGGTTATAGTCTCGCCTTCACTTCGGTCTGGCTCTGGCTGGTAGCTGTCACGTTTGTAGCGGTAATCGTCGTCACCTACTTTTACTATCGACGCACCAATCCCATGCTGACGCGCGGTCTGCGAATCACGCTCGGCGTACTGCGCGGTCTGGCGCTGACGGCGCTGTTCTTCGTCTTTGCTGAACCACTGCTCGTAGTCAAACACACTGACACCAAACAGCCGACTATTGCCCTCCTCGTGGACAACTCCGCCTCGATGGCGCAGAACCGCAACTCCGCAGAGCAATTCAAGGCGATCAATAACTACGTCAAAGATATCGCCACCAAGGTTCCCCCCACAACCAGAGTTATTCAGTACACGCTATCAGACACCATCAACGAAAACGGTCAAATCACCGGCGCCGTGCCCGTAACCGCCATCGGTGACGGACTAAACGATCTTGCCGAATTGTACGATGGCGCCAACCTGCAGGGGGTTGTGCTCCTTTCCGATGGCGCCTCCAATGTCGGCCGCAATCCCGCGACCGAAGCCCGCAAGCTCGGCGTACCGATCACGACCATCGGTTTCGGCAATCCGAATCCTCTTCCCGACATCAAAGTTGTCGAGGTCAACTGCAATCCGGTCGGTTTTGCCGGCAAAGAATTTCCGGTGGAAGTCGTGATCGAATCGCGCGGTTTCGAGAAACTGCGACTCCCCGTCCGCATCAAGCGCGACGACCAGGTACTCGCGCAGCAGGATGTTGATCTTGTCGGCGACGGCAAACGACAGCCGGTGCAACTAACATTCGTCCCTCCGTCCGAAGGAACGCTGACCCTCGAAGCTTCCACCCCCACACAGAACAACGAGGAATCCGACAAGAACAACAGCCGACAGGTTCAGGTCAAGATCAGGAAGAGCCAGATCAAAATCCTCCTCGCCATGGCCTACTTGAATTGGGAATACAAATTCCTGAACAAAACCCTGACCGCCAAGAAAGATTTCTCTGTCGACACCTACATCGACTCCAAACAACGCCTTGGCGGTACGGTGCCATTCCCGGAGAACATCGACGCCCTGAATGAATACGACGCGATCATCCTCTACGACTTCGACTCCGACTGGCTGAACCGTCACAAGCAGTTATTTGATGCCTTTTTTGACCGCTCCGGCAAAGGTTTGTTCTTTATGGCGGGCGAAAACTTCGGTAGCCATCCCAGAATCGAAAACGTGCGCCAATTGCTCCCCTGTCAGTTTGCCGAGCGCGGGCAGACAATCGTGCTTATGCCAACCCCATTTACACTGACTGAGCGCGGCAAGATACATCCCTTACTGCGACTCGGTGAGGATATCAATCAAACCCAGCGTGCCCTAAACTCGCTGCCGCCGTTTGCGGGATACTTGCTCACCACGCAAGCCACCAAAGAAGCCGTCGTGCTGGCGACCGCACCACCGCTGTTGCCCGGCGAACCGGAACAACCCATCATGGCGGCGCAGCGTTATCGTAACGGCAAAGTCGCTCTCCTCTCGGCCTTTCCGCTTTGGAAACTTGATTTCCTCGCCAAGAGCGTTAATGAAGCCGACTCCTCCGTCGCGCGCCTGATGGAAAACATGGTCCTCTGGCTGATCGCCCGCGACGATGTCGAACGCCTGGCGATCACCCCCGACAAACCGATCTTTATCGCCGGCGAAACCGTACGCCTCAACGCGCGCGTGCTGGACGAAAGCTATGTTCCGATTGACGATGCCGAAGTTGAAGCCCGCTTGACTTCAACCGAGCATCCCAAGGATTCAAGCATTGTCAGTTTCCAGATGGTGCGCCCCGGCAGCTATCTGGCAACGCTGCATTATCTCCCCTCGGGCAATTATGCAATTAGCGGCGTTGTCAAACGT
>JAPLUP010000207.1 GCA_026397575.1 Candidatus Zixiibacteriota bacterium | reverse complement strand
ATACGATGGGGCTTTGAGTTGCTTCTTGGTAGCCGATTTTGGAAAGACGAGTTTCCTGCGCGCCAGATCGACCAGCCGGTCGTGATCTACAGCGCCGGCTGCGGAGAGGACGATGCGATCAGTCGTGTAGTGGCGGCGCATTAAACCAAGCAAATCGCGGCGCTGCAGCGCCCTGATCCCCTTGGCCTCACCCATGATAGTCTGTCCAAGCGGATGTGCATTCCACAGTGTGGCTGCAAAGTAGTCATGTACGATGTCGCCGGGAGTATCTAAGACATCTTTGATTTCCTCGCAGATAACGTCTTTTTCCTTCTTGAATTCGCCAGCGTCGAACAGCGACTGGGTCGTGATATCAGCGAGAACATCAAAGCCAAGTTCAAAGTGCTCATCAAGGACGCGCGCATAAAAGCAAGTATTCTCACGAGACGTAAATGCGTTCAAGGTGCCGCCAAGGGTCTCCAGCGACTGGGCGATTTCCTTGGCGTTGCGACGGCGCGTTCCTTTGAAGCACATGTGCTCGATAAAATGCGAGATACCATTCTCGCGCGGTGATTCCTGACGGCTGCCAACGTCAACACAGATGCCGACCGAAACTGATTTTACGTTCGGCATCTTTTCACTTACAACGCGCAAGCCGTTTCCGAGCACGGTGCGACGATATGGCGATGTCAACTAACGACGCCCCCGGCCGCGGTCCGAACCCCTGCCGTCGCCATCACGTCGACGGGGACGATCATCACGGTCGCCGAAGTTTGGACGTTCGCGCTCCGGCCCCATGCCTTCCGGTCTCGGCAACAGCGCCTTCCTGGAAAGACGGATTTTGCCATCAGGTTCAACGGCGAGCACCTTAACTTCGATAATATCGCCGAGTTTCATCTCGTCTTCGACTCTCTCGACACGGTGATAGGCAATTTCGGACACATGAAGCAGTCCATCTCTGTTTGGCAGAATCTCAACAAAGGCACCGAAGTCAGCGATACGCCTGACTTTGCCCTGATAAACCCTATTGAGTTCCGGCTCTTCAACCATCGCCAAAATGATATCCCGCGCCTTGAGACCACCTACGGAATCAACAGACGCTATTTGCACAGTGCCATCATCTTCAATATCAATCTTGGCGCCGGTCTGCTCAATGATAGAACGGATCATTTTGCCACCAGGCCCAATCACTTCACCGATGCGATCTGGTTTGATCTGGATCGTAATGATTCGCGGCGCATAGACGGAAAGATCTTGACGCGGCTCGGCAATAGTCTGTTCCATAGCGTCGAGCACTTTTAGCCGCGCTTGACGCGCGCGCTCCAGGGCGTCGCGCATGATCTCGTGTGTCAGACCGCCGATCTTGATATCAAGCTGAAACGCCGTGATTCCCTCGCGCGTGCCGGCAACTTTGAAATCCATATCACCAAAGTGATCTTCCGAACCGAGAATGTCGGTGAGAATGCTGTAGCGATTCTGGTCCAAAATCAGGCCCATGGCGATACCCGCCACCGGCGCCTTAATCGGCACGCCGGCATCCATCAGCGCCAACGCACCGCCACATACGGTCGCCATCGACGATGAGCCGTTGGACTCGAGAACGTCGGCGACGACGCGAATCGTATAAGGGAAGCTTCCCTCAGCAGGCAGTACGGCCTGCAGAGCGCGTTCCGCCAGCACGCCATGCCCGATTTCGCGACGTCCGGGACCGCGTGCCGGTTTGACCTCGCCGGTAGCATAGGCGGGGAAATTGTAGTGTAGCATGTAGCTTTTACTCGATTCACCTTCGAGAGCGTCAATGATTTGCTCATCCAGCTTGGTACCAAGTGTCACGACCACCAATGCTTGCGTCTGACCGCGTGTAAACAACGCCGAACCATGCGTGCGCGGCAGTACACCGACTTCGCAGGTGATCTGACGGACCACGTCAAGTCCACGACCATCGACGCGTTTACTTGTATCCAGCACCCGACGCCGCAAGTCTGCCGCTTCAAATTCCTCGAGATACTGGTGGATGAAAGTCTCACACTCCGGGAATTGTTCGGCCAAAGCCACCTGTGTTTCCTCGGAAATCTTCTTGACCACTCCCGCATGCTGCTGTTTGTCAGTGATTTCATGTGCGTCAATGAGCTTCTGTTTGGCAAGCTGCTCGACACGTGCACGTAGTCCCTCGGGAATCTCCGCCCGAATGATTGGAGCCTTCTCCTTGCCCAGTTTCTCGCGAATCTGCTTGATGAGTTCACAGATTTTGCGAATCTCCTGATGCCCGAACTCTAACGCCTTTAGCAAATCCTCTTCGCTGATCTCAGT
>JAPLUP010000382.1 GCA_026397575.1 Candidatus Zixiibacteriota bacterium | reverse complement strand
CTGCTGGCCATGTTGGTCTCCGGCAAGCACTCGTCCACCAATCCGATCCGCGAGGCGATCGAGACCGACTATCATACGATAAGCTTACAGACACCGGTAAGTCGGTTAGCCGAGATGTTTTCCAAGGGTAATTGCGACGTGGTTTTCGCCGTTGACAATAAGAAACTGGTAGGTATCCTGACCAAGATAGATTTGATCGATTATTTAGCAGGAGCACAAAGTTGAAAAAATACAATCCCGCCGAGCACCAGTTTGAGACTAACGCTATTCATGCCGGTCAAGACCCTGACCCGTCTACCGGTGCGATCACTTTTCCGATCTATCAGACTTCCACTTACGTTCAGGAAGCCGTCGGCAAACACAAAGGCTACGAGTACTCACGCACATCCAACCCAACCCGCTGCGCTTTGGAGGCCTGTTTGGCATCGCTGGAGGGGGCCAAGTACGGACTTTGTTTCGCGTCAGGAATGGCCGCGATGACGAATGTACTGTCGCTGGTAAAGGCCGGTGATCATGTGATCGCTTCGGATGATCTTTATGGAGGAACACCGCGGCTGTTTAACCAAGTTTATGCCGGTTACGGCATTGAGTTCACTTACGTCGATTCGTCTTTCACTGATCGTGTGGAAGCGGCAATCAAACCCAACACCAAATTAGTTTGGATCGAGACCCCCACCAATCCGTTGCTGAAAATTACCGAGATCAGGGCGATATCATCGCTGACTCATCGCCACAAGCTGATTCTACTGGTTGATAACACATTCGCGACACCTTTCTTGCAGCGACCGCTTGATCTGGGCGCGGACATAGTCTTGCACTCGGTGACCAAGTACATAGCCGGTCATGCCGACACTGTCGGAGGTGTCGTAATGACTTCAAACGATGCTCACTACGAGAGAATGAAATTCCATCAGAACGCAGCCGGCGCCGTCATGGGACCGTTTGATGCCTTTCTGACAATGCGTGGTGTCAAGACGCTGGCACTGCGGGTCGAGCGTCAATGCGAGAATGCGCTGCATTTGGCACAGTATCTGGAGCAGCATCCCAAAGTCGAACGTGTGATCTATCCGGGACTTGATTCGCATCCGCAGAAGAAGATCGCCGAGCGACAGATGCGTCTCGGTGGAGGTATTATCAGTTTTGAGATCAAGGGTGGATTGAATACGGCGTTGCAGTTTTTAGAACTGGTTCCGCTTTATTCACTGGCCGAATCGCTCGGCGGAGTGGAGTCGTTGATCGAGCATCCGGCGATGATGACACACGCCGCGATTCCGAAGGAGCGTCGGGAAACAGTCGGTATCACCGATGGCCTGATTCGCATTTCGGTCGGTATAGAGGCTTACGAGGACTTGAAGAAGGCAATTGACGCCGGGTTTGCTGCAATCTAGCGTCAGTATCTATTGGTGATTGGATAGTCGAAACGTAGGAGACAATGACTATGTACAATACTGACTACACATTCGGCGTCGAGACCAAGATGTCGGTCTCCCAAGCGCGCCAGAAGATCGAGGAACTCCTAAAGCAGGAGGGCTTCGGTATTCTCACCGAGATCGATGTTGCTGCCACTCTGAAAAAGAAAATCGGCGTCGATTTTCGACCCTATTTGATCCTTGGCGCGTGCAATCCCAAGATCGCACATGAGGCACTCGGGCTGGAACTGGAAATCGGGTCGCTACTCCCCTGCAACGTTATCGTGTATCAGAACGACAGGGGTGGCACGAACATCGCTTTTATGGATCCGCTGGTAGCGATGGCATCGACCGGCAATCAGGGCTTGGCGCAACATGCGAAGATCGTCAAAGACAAGTTGATGAGCGTAGCAAGGAAGCTAGAGTAGCAGTAGCTGCGGACCTTGCGGCTGCGAGCGTGTCCGCATACAAGGGCAACCGCAAGGGTTGCCACCACAAAGACTACCTGCAAACTGTTTGCTTGCCGTTTCGACAACCATATCATAGGTTCTTCGACTAAATGATGCAATCACAATGCGCTCTTGAACGCACACCTCCTGAATATGAATTAAGGATAAAGTAACCATGGACGAATTGACAATCTGGCAGGCGATCAGGCAGGACACCGAAAACGAAATAAACGGCTTTCTCAAACGGCAATTCGAATCCGGTTCGGTTGACCGGCTGATATACGAAAAGGCAATCTCGTCAGTCGGGGTGTTCGGCAATCTCTGCCGCTGGATGGAATCACCAGAACTAACTCGCATCTCACCCAACGCCAAACGGGGCATTTTCGCGGCAATTTTCGCCAACCGCTGGGACGATCTTAATGAAGCGTTCTTCACCGAAGTCGAATTCGGCACTGGCGGAATCCGCGGGCGCGCTGCGATCTCGGATTGGGAACTAGAAATGCTGCGCGATCGAGGAATCCAGGCGCCGTTTTTGCGCGGACCCAACACGATCAATGACATTGTGCTGATGCAGAAATCGGCGGCCATCGCCAAGTTCGCCAACCAGCGCGGTTTCAAATCGCTGGTGATCGGCTATGACAGCCGGATCCGTGGGCGGGATTTTGCCAAGATCGTCGCCGAGGTGTTCATTTACTATGGACTGAAGGTCTATCTCTTTGATGATGTCGTCCCCTATCCTGAAGTGACTTTCGCCATTCCGACAATGAAGGCTGATATGGGTATTC
>JAPLUP010000069.1 GCA_026397575.1 Candidatus Zixiibacteriota bacterium | reverse complement strand
GGATAAGCAGCTTTGCATGCCTCGAACAGGGGAACGATCTTGCGCAATTGCTGGCGCGAAGCGATTTCCGGAACGATCCCGCCGAATTCGGTGTGTTCCACCTGCGAATAGACGAATTCCGCCAGCACTCTGTTGCCGTTTTCGACAACAGCGACGGCGGTTTCATCGCAGGATGTCTCGATGCCGAGTATTCTCATTGCTTCTTGATTAGAGTTACCGAGTCGACGCGAGCGCCCGCGATTTGGACTCCCGGTGGCAGAGTGTACTCGATCGCGGCACGGATGGTGTCGCCGACCAACAGCGGTCGCCGGAAAGACACGCCAACATTATCGGTCGTGACCAGACCGTACTTCGACTGCGGGATGTCGAGCACGAATGTCAGATGTGCTGGAACGATATCGTAGCGGCCGGAGGGAAATCCGGCAGGGGGGATGATTGCCAAGTTGGAGAAGGCTTTCTGCCGAGCTCCTTCAATTTCCACCCGCACTGTAACCGCCGAATCAAGTACGCTTAGTCGAAGCGACTCAGGCAGAGCCAGGCTAACCCTTTGACTCGTGGATGCGATCAAGCCAACCAATGGTAGTGAGATCGTCTCCAAGTACTTGAGTTGATGCATCACTGATATGGGGCCGGCCGCAGTGATAGTGTCGGGTTCGATACGAGGAGCCGACACCAATGCGAAGCCCGGACCTGCCTCAGCCCGAACCGCCGAGCGGATGGTCAGTCTCTTCTCCTCTTTTTTTTCGAGCTTGAGCGTCAAAGAACGGGGGAACAAGGCCTCGGCATTTTCGAAAGAGCGCCCCAGCGCTTCAGCAAGTTCGCTGGCGCCAATGATCTTTTCTATCGTTCCCGACTTGCAATCCGCTGCACTGATGGTGATCACGGGATCGGAGTTCGATAGCAGCAAAAGCTGCTTGCCGGTGGCGCGAACTTTAATGGCGACTATAGACGGAGTTTCGGATACCAGCACCAGTCCCTTCGGAATGTTGACAACCTTGAGCGGCAGGTTTAGCTGATATTCGTAGGTCTTGTTGGTGGCGACATGCACCCACAAGAGGAGCGCCAGAGCAATGGCGCTCGCTTTTAGCACTATATTATGAAGGGGATTAACTCTCAACTGGCCCCTCACCCAGGGTTAAGCGACTACTTATTCGACTGCAGGATTGTCTTACCGAACGAGATCTCACCGTTGTCGATGCGTAAATTGAATCCGCAATCAGGATTTGAACAAGCCCACGCTTTGTACTTAATTGTGGCTCCTTCACGACCGTAATCGGACAGCGGTAACAATTTGCCGGTCTTACATTTGAGACAATCGGGGAACAACAACTCCATAATATTTCTTCCTTTTCGGTTGCTTTAACTCCTCACAAACCACTTCGGAAGTTATGCGGAAACGCCCCTGATGTCAAATAGTTTGATTATTTCGTCATGAGCAGAGTGACGATGTCGCGACCGTCCTCATCACGGCCAAGAAGGATAAGATCAGCCTTGGCATCGTGGTTCAGGTCGGCTGTTTCGAGCGCAACAACGCCACGGGTCTTGCGCACAATTGATGGCTTGTCAGCAAAGATCATTTTCTTGCTGCCCGGAAAAACCTGTAGTTCGTTATCGTCCGTGATGACTACCAGATCGCACTTATTGTCAGAATCAAGGTCGCCCGTGAGCGCGCCAACGTAGCGCACCGGACAGGCATTCTTGAAGAAGTTTAGTCCACACGTAACTCGTTTTGTCATTACCGGTTGATCGCCAAAGACGCCACCATCGCTTTCATAAACATGCAGGTCAAGTGGCATCCCCTTGACCAACAACGCCTTAACCAGACTCGTGGGCGTTACCGGGATCGTGGCAACTACAACGGAAGAAACACCGTCTCCGTCGAAATCAAGCAAAGATAGTCCGACGCCGTACTCATCAAGCACGATTCTCTTGGACGGACGCGTCGAGTAGCCTTCCTGTATGTTCCCCAAAAATATCTCTATCACAGTCTTGTACTCCGTGCCCGAACTCTGGGTGAAGACACGACAATAATCAAGCAGGCGATCGTTGTTAAGGTCAGCCAAGCCGCCCGTCCTGAAGTAAAGATCTTCCAGGTAACTCGACTTGACATCAAGTACGCGATTGGGGCGCTCGGCAAACTGCAGATTCCCTGTCTGGTAAAAGACTGCCAATCCGGAGGAGGTCTCCACCAACAGGTCGCTGCTCTTATCAGTGTTGAGATCGTGAGTGGTGATCATTGGCAGATGGAAGCCCAAATCACCTGAACATGTCCCGTTGAGCAAATTGATGTCCTTGACTCCGTCCGCTCCATAGGCAAGCGACAATTGTCTGAGTTGGGTGTAGCCGTTTTCCTTCTTCTGCAGGAGGCGAACACCGTTCCAGGCCGACAACACCAATTCTTTCACACCATCGGCATTCAGGTCGAAGGCAAAGCGGTACGATGTGACGAAATCCGGATTGGGTATGGCAAACAACCGCTCAAACGTGGCAATCGCCTTCGGGGCGGAGGCAAACTGATCTTTCCCAAACTGCAACTGATAGATGGCATCGAGGCCCAGAAGCAGAAGCTCATCACGCCGGTCGGCATTGACGTCGGCAACCTGATAGCCAAAAACGCCTGGGGGCAGCTCCAAATCGGTCTTGGGGATCGTGTCATAGTGCCCTGCCGCATCGGGCGAATAGACTCTCAGATGTCGAATTCCAAGATTATCGACTGTGAATACGAACAGTTCAGCGCCACGTGCATCGTCATAGTCAGCCGGTACCGTCGCCAGTGTCTTGCCGTTCTGCGGCAGCGTCTGCGCGAAGAAGTTGTCCGTGTCGGCGGCCAAAACGGTACAGGATGCCGCCAGCAGCACCAACACTGCGATCAGACAATAACGCCATGTGACGAGCGTTCTGATTGGTATTATGATGCGAGTCTGGGACATCGGTGCTTTCTTTTGCATAGTTCTGTCAAGTGGCCACTACCAACGTAGTGACAAACTACGCTATATTTACTGTTCTTGGGCTCCCAGAGTTGCTTTTTTATTCGAGCCAGTCACTGCGATTAAATACCTTCCAGAAGAAACGAGTGACCCCCTGATCGGTACCGATCCAAACGTAGTTTCCGTCCCCCGCCAGTGCCGAAATTCGCTGGCTGACTAACCCGTCATTGGTAGTATAGCGATACCAATTGCCGGTACGCTTGCTAAGCCGAAACAGCCCGCCGCTGCCTCCGACCCAAATGACGCCTTGATAAACAAGCAGTGTTTTCAATTCGGCGTTGTGAAACTTGGTGTTGCGGTCATATAGCTTATCGCTGTTGTCATTGAGATTGACAACTACTACGCCATCATCGCCGGCCGTGTACAACAGGGAATCGACGACCTGCATGCCGTATATTGCGCCTCTAAGGTCGGGTGATGTCGGCGCCAGTCGGCGCCATTGGCTAGCGCCCAATTCCAAGGTGAACACGCCATACGGTGTACCGGCATATATGGTGCGGTCGCGGATGGCAAAGGCATAAACCGGACGTCCCCGCATATTGGGGCTGTTAGCGGCGTAGATTGAGTCGCGCGCCAGATCAAAAACACTGACTCCCTGATCAGTGCCGATCAGCAGGTTGTTTTTGATCGGCAGCAGCGCGTTGACCTGCTCACCGTAGATTCCTTCGAATTGCGTGTATGAGCGGAATGACCCGCTGCGCTTGTCCAACCGTACCAGACCCATGTCGGTGCCGATCCAGACACTCTTGTCGTCATGCGCTATAGCCGAGAAGCGATCGGAAACTATACCGACTTCGCGCATTGGCTCGAAATACTCCCAGTGATCGGCGCTACGATCGAAGTGCGTGATCGTACCGGGCAAACCGGCGCTGCCGCCAAGAAACCAGAAGTTCTCGCCATCGCGGTCGAGAAACGCGATATCGGCATCGTAAGGGCCGAAACGCAGTATCTTCAGGTCATCACGCCGCAAGTCACCTTTGGCCGCGCCGAGTCCCCAGAGTCCCATCCATACTACTTCGTTATCGTCGCGCAGCATCTGCGTAATCGGGTATTCCATCAAATTGCGATCAACCAGTGTTCCGCCGGGCATAAAAGAGAAGTTATCCGAGGGGAAAAGCATGGGCAAATCGTTGGGTTGGATGCTGGGTTGCTGCACCTTTTCGATGGGGAACGTCAAATTATCGCGCCACTCGTTCCAAACGGGGTTGAAGTAGCTGCCGCCACGCACGGTCTCAACCCAGATTTCATCGGTCATTCGATCGACGGCCAGACGCCGAATTCGATTATCGGGAAGGCCGTCAGAGACAGTCAAGGGGGCAAGCCACTTTTCGGCGTTCATGTCGTAACGAAGAATTCCGCCGTTGGTTCCGAAGTACACAGTGAAAAAGCCTTTGGCGATACTGGTGACGTAGCGAGTGTTCGTGTATGTAACCCAATCGCCAGGGTCATAAAAGCGATAGAGACGCTGGCCGAACAGATTGGTGGCGGTCAGCATCAGAATCAGTGGTATCGCCAGTAGTCTATTCATTGAGAAAATCTATCACAGC
>JAPLUP010000134.1 GCA_026397575.1 Candidatus Zixiibacteriota bacterium | reverse complement strand
ACCTCAGAACGACTGCGGCGTACAGGGCGCGGTGAGGCAACGATTTTGAGATCGCTTCACTACATTCGCGATGAGGGTAAGCCACGTTCCTAATAGCCCCATTCTTGACACCAACTTTGTTCCGCAAAAAGAAACGGGCGGGTGATTAACCCGCCCGCAGAATACTGTAGACGTAGGAAGCAGAATTGGAGTCCATTGGTCGGGAGGATTACTTCTTTTTTCCCTTCTCCGGCTCTTCTTCCTTTTCCTTCTTCTTCTCCTTGATCACTTCAGGCTCAGCCACGACTTCACCCTCGACAACGGCACCCTCAACGGCTTCAGCAACCGGAACAACTTCCTTGATCACGGTCGGCGGCTGCACGGTCACAACCGTACGCGCCTTGTCCGTGAGGATTTCCAGTTTGCCAAGTTGAAGATCGGCCACATGGATCGCATCGTTGATTTTGAGCGCCGTGACATCAATGGCAATGTGACTCGGAATGTCCATCGGCAGGCAGCTAACTTCCAGTTCGCGGCTGACGACTTCCAACACGCCACCGCCCTTGACACCTTCAGCGGTACCGACAATGTGCACCGGCACCATGACCGTGACCTTTTTGGTCAGGTCAATGCGAAGGAAATCGATATGAACGATTTTTGAGGTGACCGGGTGATGCTGCACTTCTTTCACCAGCACTTTCTCCGGATTGGCCTTGCCGACAACCAGATCGACCAGCACGTTTTCACCGCCACCTGCGTGCAGCAGTCGGGTGAGTTCACGCCCGTTCACATTGAGCATCTGCGGTTCTTTTTCCATGCCGTAGAGAACGGCCGGCAACATGCCCGACATGCGCAACTTGCGGGTGACGCTTTTCCCGGAACCGGCTCTTATTTCCGCTTCCAGCAATGTCTCTTTCATCGCTTCTCCTTTATCACAAACTAATCAAATAACTTCGAAACCGATTCCTCGTGCCAGATGCGCCGAATCGCTTCGCCGAAAACGTCGGCTGTCGATAATACAGTGAATTTGGACGGGAGGTGTAAACTGCCACGCTCAATTGTATCAGTAATTACCATTTCAGTAATGTGCGAATTCTGGATCCGGTCGATGGCGGGTCCGGAAAGAACGCCGTGCGTCACGCAGACGTAAATATCCAGGGCGCCGTGTTTCTTGAGCGCGTCAGCGCCCAGGACGATCGTACCGGCGGTATCGACGATATCGTCGCGAATTATCACATTCTTGCCCTCGACATCACCGATGATATTCATCACTTCCGCTTCGTTCACCGATTCCCGGCGCTTGTCAACGATCGCTAGCGGGCATTTGAGTTCTTTGGCAAACGCACGCGCCATCTTGATGGAGCCGACGTCGGCCGAGACAGCCACGAGATTAGAAAGGTGCTTGTCGCGGAAATAGTCGTGGAAGGTCTTGCCCGCATAAAGATGGTCATGCGGGATATCGAAATAGCCCTGTAGTTGGGCGGCATGAAGATCCATGGTAATAATCCGATCGGCGCCGGCGACGGTGATCAGGTTAGCCACCAGTTTGGCTGTGATCGGCACGCGCGGTTGATCCTTGCGATCCTGGCGAGCGTAACCATAGTAGGGCATGACGGCGGTGATCCGTTTGGCGGAAGCGCGTCGCGCTGCGTCGATCATAATGAGTAGCTCGAACAAATTCTCGGCAGGGGGATTGGTGGGTTGGATAATGAACAAATCCGAACCACGGATATTCTGGTTGATCTGGACTTTCACTTCTCCGTCGGCAAACCGTCTAACTTCACAGTCAGTCAACGGCACCCCGCAATACTGCGAAATCCTTTGTGCCAGCGGTAGATTGCTGGTCCCTGATATGATCTTCAACGCATTCTGCATCATAACTCCCTCGAACAGAAACTTTCTATGATAAGCCCTTTGCCGGAAAAATCAAGGTGAAAATGGTCGCAAAGTGGAATGGTTCATCGCTGCAGGCATCGGTAGTTTTCTCGCTAACGCATTGCCTTTCAGTGAATTGGCGCGATTCTGTCGGCTGCGGCGATCATAATGAAATGGCAAGCGCACATGTCGCCGGTCAGATTCGAGGCAGCGCTTGTCCGCAGAAAGCTTCCGTCAAGGGGGAGACTATAGGATGGTCTTCAGGAGAAGATAGCTCAGTATGCCAAGAATCGCCGCTCCGGGAATCGTGAACAACCAGCCTAAGATAATGTTGCCAATTACCTTCCAGCGCAGATTACCGAGCCGTCCGGCAATCGCAGTCCCTGCGATAGAACCTGTGGCAACCTGAGTCGTGGACTTCGGAATACCGAGTAATGCCGTGACCAGAATGACCGTTCCGGCCGAAGCTTCTGCGGCGCAACCATCGAGAGGTTCGTGGAGGTGGGTCATCCTGTGCCCCATGGTTCTGATGATTCGCCAACCACCGACTGAAGTGCCCAAGCCAATCATGAACGCCGAGGCAAAGCGAACCCACAAGGGGACATGAAAAGTACTAATCGCTCCCGCCGATAAGAGCGCAATGGCCATAATGCCCATGGCATTCTGCGCGTCATTCATGCCGTGAGCAAGCGAGACATAAGCTGCCGAGAGTACTTGAAAGTGCTTAAAGAACTTCGCTGTCGCACGATAAGGCAACTTCCAAGCCGCCCAAGAAAAAATGATCTTCAATAACAGGCCACCGAGCAAGCCAATAAACGGCGCTACTACCATGGCGATGCCGATCTTCAGTATTCCAGACATCACCAGGATCTTGAAGTTGAAGTCATTGGCAAACAATCCTACGCCGATAAGTCCGCCAACCAGCGCATGAGTTGATGAAGAGGGCAAACCGAAATACCAAGTGAAATAGCCCCAGAGAACCGCGCCTACTACCGCTGCCAGAAGCAAGGGAAGCGTCATCACACTGCTGTCAACCACGCCCTTGCCAATCGTGTAGGCGACGGCGGTGTTGAGTAGGCCGCCCACGAAGTTCAGAGTTCGCGCCATAATGATCGCCTTGCGGGGTGACATAGCGCGCGTTGCTATCGTCGTGGCAATGGCATTAGCCGCATCATGGAAGCCATTGACAAAATCATACATCAACGAAGCGGCGATGATGAGAATCAGCAGGAGTTGATCAGACATTCTCAGCTACCAACCGTCTCAACGTGCCGGTCAGTTCGGTGCAGGCGTCAATCGAACGCTCAAGTTCTTCATAGACTTGCCGCAAAATGAAAAACACGGCTGCGTGCCGGGTGTACTCGACATTGGCCGTGATGATAGGGAGTAACGCGGCGACGCAATTTGAATCGGTAACCTCGTTGATTCGTTTTTCCAGACTGATGCGATCGGTACGAATCTCCTGGAAGCGACGTCGCAATCCTTCGTGATAGATCTCATCGGCCTGGGTCTCGAGTCGGTCGACGGCGCGGAAATAGGGTTCAATGCGGCG
>JAPLUP010000586.1 GCA_026397575.1 Candidatus Zixiibacteriota bacterium | reverse complement strand
GTAGCAGACCATGTGACCGAATTTCCCTTTCTCGATGAGATCGATCGCGGCTTTTCCAAAGCGAGTTGCCACAAAGCGATCAAAGGAACAAGGTGTGCCGCCGCGCTGCAAATGCCCTAATACCGTAACACGTGTCTCCATGCCGGTTCTCGCCTCAATCTCATGGGCAATTCTCAGACCCACTCCACCAAGCTTGGCGTGGATCGTTCCTTTCTCTTCGGGATTTAGCAGCGTAATCTCACCTTCTTTGGGAAAGGCGCCTTCAGCGACCACCACAATCGCAAAATTGGAACCACGGCTACGACGCGAGTGAATCTTATCGCAGATTTTCTCCATGTCGTATGGAATCTCCGGAAGCAAAATGATATCCGCACCACCGGCAATCCCCGACTCAAGCGCAATCCAACCAACATACCGCCCCATTACTTCCATAATCATCACTCGATGATGGCTGGCTGCGGTTGTATGCAGCTTGTCGAGCGCCTCCGTCGCGGTAACCACCGCCGTCGCAAATCCGAAAGTTACCTCTGTTGCCCTGAGATCGTTATCGATTGTCTTCGGGACGCCGACGACGTTGATACCGTACTTGTCCATGAACAGCTTTGCCACCGTCATGGTCCCGTCGCCGCCAATCACGATAAGCGCATCCAGGCCAAGCCCTTTCATCGTTTGATACACCTTCTCGGAGCGATCAACGATCTTCCATTCGTTACCTTCCTTGACGCGCCACTCAAACGGATTCCCCCTGTTTGAGGTCCCAAGAATCGTCCCGCCTTGTGGCAGGATTCCCCTCACCGACTGTGGGGTCAGGTTGATATAACGTTCGTCCATCAACCCCTCGAACCCGTCCAGAAAACCAACCATCACCCAGCCATGCTCATAGCTGCCGGAAAGCACGGCCGCCCGAATCACGGCGTTTAGACCGGGGCAATCACCGCCACCGGTCAATAGTCCTATCGTCTTTATACTGGTCGTCAATTGCCGTTACCCTTCCTGCGATACTCATAGACCTTATCGACAATCTTCAGAACTTGTTCAGCCGTAATGTCGTATGACCGCCCCAAATCCGCTTGTATCTGTTCCTTGGCCATCCGCAACTTGTATGCCGTTATTACCGACGGCAAGGACAGCCTTCTCTGGACGTAGAGTCTGTAAATTTCCAACTCGTCGGTTGTGGGTTCAGCGGCCATGTTGTCTGCGGCTGCCGCCAAATCAGTCTTCTCGAACTTGACCTTCATCGGCTCGTCGGAAACTGGCTCGGCGGGTGCGGGAATGGCCACTGTCGATTCCGGCTTCATCTGAACCTCTTGCTGTTTCTGACTATCATCTGGCACGCTGCTAAACGCCTTGGACTCGTTGAACCGGGACTGTATCTCTCGCTCAAGGCTGTCAAGGTCGGCGCGAATTGCCGCTGTTCTCTGCTTCCATTTTGCTTCGTCTTCAAGCGAATGGAGATAGGTCTTAGTGAAACTGAACGCCAGGATAAGTACTACCAGTACGGCGGAAAAAATTAGATAGGTTTTCTTCATAAGCCATCCTTTATCTCAATCGAATTTGAGGGATTGTTGAGATGGTGTCAACTAAAAGCTGCAAAGCAGGGGCTCCTCGTCCAGCGCCACTGGGCCGGTGCTCTGAATAGACTGGCTGATAGCAACCTCTTGCTATTTCGACCATGGTTTTAACTTGTGTATTCTTCGATGCTTTCTTAGCTTTCGAACTAACAGCCAAGAACCCGGCTAAGTCAGCGTCGGGAGCAATCGTGTTTGATGCCTGCAAGAATTGAGGAAGCGCAAAGTGCAGAAGAAATTCCAGATCGTCAACCACATACTGGTCGAAACGGATTCCGAGCAAGCTCCGGTCACTGTCGTGATTAACCCGGACGACACCGAAAAGCGCTATTTGGTCGACACGCTAAGAATCGACGAGCACACGCTTGCTTCAGCACTCGACCCGGATGAACTGTCGCGCCTGGAATTTGAGCCGGAGCATCTGGCTCTCATTTACAAGCGCCCTCGCAGTTATACTGCTGCCGATCAATTTCTCTTCAAGGTCTCGTCGGTGGGCGCCTTCCTCTTCAAGGACAAGCTGATCCTGGTAGTTTCCGAGGATGTACCATTGGCTGAAGGACTTCAGTCAATCCGCGTCACTTCACCGGCAGAGATGGTCTTGAGGCTCATCTACCGCGCCATCCTGCATTATCGTGAGCATCTGAAAGTTATTTCCGCGATCTCCGATGACTTGCAGGAGAAGATCGCCAAGTCCATGGAAAATCGTCACCTGCTCAATTTGTTCACCCTGCAAAAAAGCCTGGTCTACTATCTGAGTTCGATTACTTCTAACACCGCCCTGCTGGAGAAGCTCAAACTGAATTCCACCAAGATTGGCTTCCCAACCGAGGAAATCGAATTGCTGGACGACATCATCATCGAGAACAACCAGTGTTACAAACAGGCCGAAATCTACTCCAATATTCTCGCCGGTTTGATGGATGCGCGTGTGTCTGTAGTGAGCAATAACCTCAACATGTTGATGAAGACCCTCAACATCATCACCATCGCCATCATGGTTCCGACGTTTGTGGTCAGCGCCTTCTCAATGAACGTTCGGATCCCGCTGGAAGAACATCCTTACGCTTTCTTCATCATCATGGGGTTGGCGCTGTTGTCGGTATTATCCTTCCTTGCTTTCTGGCGCTATCGTCGATGGTAGGGCCGTGAGACACACTGCATCCTTCGGCAGGCATTAAGAAAGGCACCCCGTAAAGAGAGTGCCCTTAGGACAAACGTAGATATGTCGGCCTAGCCGCGTTTGCTTTTCAGATCTTTGATCCGCTCTTCTACCGCTTCCAATTCCAACTTCAGATCACCGCGATAGTCTTCAAGCATTTCCAATTCTTCTTTGTGCGTCATGAACTTCCGCTGAAAGCCCATATCTCCACCACAACCACAGCCACAATTGCAGCCGCATCCGCAATCGCAACTATCGTCGCAGTCGCACTCGGACGCGGTTTTCTTGGTTGCCTTGTTAGTCGCCATGATTCTATTGTCTCCTTACCGTTATGATGTTCCTGCGTTTGTCTCTTTCACGGATTCCGTGGATTCGCTGGTATCAGTCTACTTCGGTCCCACCATCTTCTCCGGACGAACAACTTCGTCGAATTTCTCGGCTGTCATAAATCCCAGTTCAACCACTGCTTCCTTGAGAGTTTTCCCCTCGGCATGGGCTTTCTTGGCGACCTTCGCCGCATTATCATATCCGATATGAGGATTAAGCGCCGTAACCAGCATCAGCGATTTGTTGAGAAGTTGCTGAATGTTTTCCTTGATCGGCTCAATACCGGTTGCGCAATGTTCATTGAACATCTCGCAGGCGTCCGCCAGCAGTTTGATCGACTGCAACAGATTGTAAATCATCACCGGTTTGAATACGTTAAGCTCGAAATTGCCCATGCTACCGCCTACTGTGACCGCCACGTCATTACCGATTACCTGCGTACAAACCATCGTCATGGCTTCCGGCTGCGTGGGATTGACTTTGCCCGGCATGATCGACGAACCCGGCTCATTCTCCGGAATCTTCAACTCGCCGATACCGCAGCGCGGCCCTGATGCCAACCAGCGGATGTCGTTGGCTATCTTCATCAGCGAACAGGCCAACACCTTCAGCGCACCAGAGGCTTCAACAATCGCGTCGTGAGCCGCCAATCCTTCGTACTTGTTGCGACCGGTGATAAACGGCTTGCCGGTGATCTTGGCAATCGCCTCCGCCGACTTAACCGCAAACTGCGGATGCGTATTGAGCCCGGTGCCGACGGCGGTACCACCTAACGCCAGTTCGTAGAGGTGCGGCAGACAGTTGTCAATTCGCTCCAGTCCGCAGGTTAGTTGATGCACGTAACCGGAAAACTCCTGTCCCAACGTCAAAGGCACCGCATCCATCAGATGCGTGCGACCGATTTTGATGATGTCCTTGAACGCATCCGATTTCTTCTGCAATGTGTCCCGCAATCTGGTCACCATCGGAATCAGTCGATCGCGAATTTCCTCGACGGCCGCAATGTGCATCGCCGCCGGAAATGTATCATTTGAAGATTGCGCCTTGTTCACATCATCATTGGGGTGAATCGGCTTCTTGGAGCCCATCACACCCCCGGCCATCTCAATGGCGCGATTGGAAATAACTTCGTTGGCATTCATGTTCGTCTGCGTGCCTGAGCCGGTTTGCCACACTACGAGCGGGAAATGATCGTCCAACTTCCCGGCAATGACCTCATCAGCGGCGCGGACGATCAAATCGGCCTTCTCCGCCGGCAA
>JAPLUP010000012.1 GCA_026397575.1 Candidatus Zixiibacteriota bacterium | reverse complement strand
AAGCTCTTCGATGGACATCCCTCCCCCAACCCCAAGAAGTCGGGTCTCTGCCGAATCTATCTTCTCCTGAATGGACTTTTTCAGAGATGATTTTCTCTCTATTTCCTCCAAGTCTTCATATCCTGCGCAGCCTACCTTTATACAAAGGGAGCCAAGCTGCTTCAAGGTAATTCTTATCGTTTCTTCTGCTTCACGGAGGATTTTTTCTTGCTTACCTAGCCGATTCTCCAAATCTTCCAACCTAGCAGCATCCGTCTTTGCTTTGCTGAGCGATGAATTCAGCTGCGCCACAACCTGTTCTAACGGCAGATTGACCAACTCGGCGGCTATTCTTGTTACAAGCTTTTCTACGTCTGATGAAAAGTCGCCTGCATCACGGTTGATTCCAAACACCCGACGCTCAATTGATGTTTTTTCATCTACCTTCTTAAATAGTTCATCAAGCTTGGAGAGAACGGCATATGCCTCAACAGGAGATGTCTCCGGCTCAAGGCCAAGTTTAGCAACAGCATCCTTCCAGCCTGACTGCCACGTTATATGCTGTTTTTTAAGGGCTTCATCGTTTTGACGGAGGGTTTTCAATTCATTCTCCAGTTCAGCTATCTTTTTCTCAAGGTCAGCTCTTTTGCGATTTGCCTTTTCTATAGAATCGATAACAGACTGACAATCAACCAGGAGAGCATCAAAAGACTTATTGGTGTTGTACTTCTGGCCAAGATCATCAAGACAGGCTATCAGGGCTGCACGATGTTCCTCAATTAGTCTGGTAATTTGCTCGTATGCCTGGCGTAGTTCCCTTGATTTGTTGGCTCTCTGGGTGAGAGCTTCCTGTTTAACACTCCAGGACCTCATCTCTTTCGGGGATAATGGTTTGATTCCGGCTGGTTCCCAATGTTCGTTCCATTTAAGCTCCGTTTCCCCCAGTTGATCATTGAGCTTTTTCCTGTTTTCTTCAATGTCCGCGAGAGTTTCCCGAATCGCGGTTTGTTGGGCAATAAAATGTGCGTTCTGGGCTACGCGATCTGCTTCCCTTCGAAGCCTGTCTGATACGTCGTCTGCCTGCACTACACTTTTCTCATACGCCTTCGGAAGATCGTCTTTCGGATCAAAAGCAGCCACTTCTTCCACGACGGTTTCGTTATCAATCCAGGAACGGAGTACCAGGCTCCAGCCCAGGTCTCTTCTTCCCCTCACCTTCAAGAGTTCATCTTCAGTGGGTACCGCTCCGGACATACGAAGAGTTTCGATCTTAAGTCCCATAGCGGCAAGTTCGGCCTTAGCTTCCTTTTCCTTCTCATCCAGACCGGTTAGCTTTGTTGTAATTTCATGAAAGCTGGATTCAAATCGATCAACCGTTTCAGGCGACGGTACCGCGATTGTCTCCAACTCCCCTATCCCGCGTGACCACAGGGGCAGCCTCCCTAAGTCTAGCGTAATCTGCTTTTCCTCAGCATCACAATGCTTTCGGGCTTCTTCAAGGCTCGATGTTAGATCACCCCGCTTCTGAGCACGCGAAATGGCAGCTTTCAATGCATCAATGCTTTTTGGAGCATCAAGCGATCGTAATTCCTCCTTCGCTTTTGTTAAATATCCTTCAGATTTCCGGATATCTTTGCTCGATCTATCTATGGCATCTAAAAGAGCCTGATGTCGGCCACCAAGGTCCTGAATTTTTGCACGCACAGCAGCATTGGGACGAAGCCCTGAACAGGCTTCCACCGCTGCACCAGGCTTGATTTCTGAAGCAAGTATCTCAATCTCCTG
>JAPLUP010000268.1 GCA_026397575.1 Candidatus Zixiibacteriota bacterium | reverse complement strand
GTACTCGGTCCTGCCAATTTCTTCGGCAAAGCATTATTCGGCAGGTTCGCAGCGCAATTAGGAGTCAGTATTGCCTCCGACTGCACCAAGCTGGATATCGGCGGTGAAGGCACACTGGAGGCGGTGAGACCTGCGTTTGGGGGCAAAGCTCATCTTACCATCAAATTCAAGTCGACGCCGCAGATCGCGACGCTGAGGTCGAAGGTTTACGCTGAGGCGACAGGTGACGCTTCGCGCGGCGGATCGGTGGAAGCATTTTCGCCATCAGCCGATGCGTTGTCGTCATCTTATAGTGTGGAGACCGGAGCGGTAACAACCGGTGGTGAAATCAGTCTGGCGGAGGCGGATATCATTGTCTCCGGAGGGCGCGGGTTGAAGGAACCGGCCAATTTCAAGCTGATCCAGGATCTGGCACAAGCGCTTACCGGCGCGGTGGGTGCCTCGCGCGCTGTTGTTGACGCCGGTTGGATTGCTTACAAATATCAGGTTGGACAGACTGGCAGAACGGTCAATCCCAAACTCTATTTCGCGGTAGGTATTTCCGGCGCGATTCAGCATCTGGTCGGCATGCAATCTTCCGGAACGATCGTTGCCGTCAACCGCGACCCTGATGCGCCGATATTCAATGTTGCCACATACGGTATCGCGGGTGACCTGTTCGAGATCGTGCCGGCGCTGACGACCAAGTTCCGCAAAGAGCTTGGCAAATAGCTGTGTCGCTGTCTTGAGTCGCTACGCTTCTATTGATATCGGCTCCAACTCGACGCTCTTGTTGATCGTCGAGCGCAAGCATCGGGGAGGGGTACGCGTGCTGGTCGATACCAAGCAGTCTACCAAGCTATCTTATGGTGCCGCCGTCGGCAATGCCATCACTCAGGCAGGCATTAAACGCCAGTTTGCGGCGCTTGATCGGATTCAGGATATTCTCGCCAACTATCATGTAGCACAGATTGTAATGTGCGCCACCCAAGTCTTCCGCGTTGCCGGCAATGGACCGGAGTTGGCGGCAGAGATCGTGCGTCGATATGGCTGGAAGGTCGAGATCATTGACGGACGTCAGGAGGCGGAATTGTCCTACCGAGCCGCGGCGACAGGTCTGACTGAAGTGCCGCAAGAGCGGGTCGTGTTCGATGTGGGGGGAGGTTCAACGGAAATTGTGTCGGGGCGTGAAGATCGAATCAACTTCGCCGACAGTTTCCCGATTGGCGCGGTCAAGTTGGCGGAGGCGTGCGCGTTGACCGACAGAGTGAACGCCGACAAAATGAAGGCGGCGATGTCTCACCTGGGGACTTTCTTGCCTGCGGATAGTTTTGCAACTGTCCCGCGTGGCGGATATGCGATTGCGGTTGGCGGCACCGCAGCGACACTGGCGGCGCTGAAGTTGGGTCGGCAGGTATTCGATCCGGCGCTGATTCATGGAGTGATTCTATCGAGGGAGTGGCTGGAAAAAACGACTACCGATCTCTCCGGGATGACTGTTTTGGAACGGCGTGAGAGGCTGATTTTCGATCCCGATCGCGCGGAGATTATCGTGGCTGGCGGCTTGATACTCAACTACTTAGTTGAAATGTTGCAGTGTACAAGCGTAACGGTCTCCAACCGGGGGCTGCGTTGGGGGGTACTTCTGGACCGATACTCGGAATTGGCCGCATCGATGATTAAACATGAAGGCAGCGTTTGACGTCATTGTTTTTGCTTGACTTGCAGTCGCCGATTCCTTACTTATGCTGGGAGGAGTCATTATCGAGCGAACGTTAACGGATTGAAGAAATACGCTAGGAATAGATAGTGACGACAAACCTGTAAACTCCGAAATGCTCGCTAATATGTGGGATTTCGGTTTTTTTGTTTTGGTGGGAACAATATGATACGTTGGATTTTTGCGTGTGTTATCGCCGCAGTGCTGCTTACCGCCTTACCGGCATTCGGCTGGATGGCCTTCGATTTGTCGCAGCCAATCGACTCGCTTGCCGACAATACCGTTGTCGATATTGTCTATGACGGTACTTACGTTTGGCTGGCAACCGGCAACGGTCTGTCGGGTACGAGAGACGGCGGTGTGACATGGCGATCGTTTAATCAAACAAACGGATTCACGCGCAGTTCGATTTCGGCGCTGGTGGTGGCAGGCTCGCGCTTGTGGGTGGCGACATCACACGACACTGCCAGCCCCAGTTCCGGTCAACTGGTTCCGGCCGGCGGTGGATTGCAGATTACGGACAATTTCGGTGATGATTGGCGGTTGGTCGAACCCAAATCGCTGTCGTCGCCGGGCATGCTGGCATATGATCTGGCGCCATACGATTCCTCGCTCTGGGCAGCATGTTTCTATGGGGGGTTGCTCAGGAGTCTGGATCGAGGGGAAACCTGGCAGAATGTCTTCGTAGATACAACGCTGAGGAACGATTTCGAGGGGAAGACAGACACTCTGCTCGCGGGGAGATATTTTTCGGTGCTGGTTGATCCGTATCATGATGACTCGGTCATTGTCTGGGCGGGCTCGGCAGAGGGTGTTCAGCGGCTCTATTATATCGGAAAACATAAGAAGCTGGCAAGCAATCGCATCAACGACATTGCTTTTGACGGCGAGTTCTGGTGGTACGCCA
>JAPLUP010000683.1 GCA_026397575.1 Candidatus Zixiibacteriota bacterium | reverse complement strand
GCGACCGTCGTCTACTATTTGCCCTTTGTTTCCCGTCAATTTAGTGGGGACGACTGGCTTTGGTTGGCAAATGCCAAGAGAGCACTAACCGCTCCACTGATTTTTCTCGAACGCCCGATGTATGGCTATTTCCGTCCCCTGAACATGGTGCTTGTTTTCCTACAGCGATTGGTTCTCGGAAATCATGCCATCCTCTTTAGTCTGGTGAGTATTCTGCTCCACAGCGCGAATGTCTGGCTGCTTTGGAGAGTTCTCGAGCGTCTGAAGGTGTCGTCCGCAATGCGGTTCACGGCAGTTGTGTTCTTCGCGTTCTACTTCCTGAATGCGCCTGCCATCGAGTGGATTTCGGTGGCGCATGATCTCTGGGTGACCGGTTTGTGCCTATTAGTGGTGTTGAAGTCATTCGAGGTAGTGGAAAAACCCTCCTGGTCGCTCTTTGTCCAGATCTGGCTACTGGGTATGGCAGCAACACTGGTCAAGGAGTCGGGCTTCGTTTCCATTGGGCTGTTCTGGGCGGTTCTGCTGCTGAAGGGGAAATCTCCTCTGAGCCGGCCTTTTCGCGTATTCACTCTGCTGGCGGCTCTGTCCTATGCGGCCTTCCTCGTCGGCTACTCCGCTACGCGAACAGTTGCTGATCGTGAAATAGCCCTGAACGCCCATACCGTTGTCAATCTGTGGTACTTTCTGGTTTACCTGATAACTCCTTTTGCCAAGCGTATCGTTGAGTCGGTTCCGGATCATGTGGTTGGCATGCTCAAGGTGATCAAAATTGCAGCTACAATACTCCTGCCGGTGTGTGGGGTTTATCTCTGGCGGAAAGGGAGTGTCGTCTGCCGTCTGTTTCTGCTCTGGTCGATCGCCTTTGTCACCACGATCGCGATTATGAAATGGGATGTCGGCCTGTTTGACCTGTATTCAGAGCGTACAGCGTCACGATTTATGTACTCTCCTGTGCTTGGGGTGTCGGAGTGTCTTGCCTGGCTGGCCCAGAAGGTAGCCGACAGGGTTCAGGTGCTGCGCTGGAAGTATGTCGTGGCTTTCGTGACTCTGCTGTTCATTGGTTTCAACTGGCTTGCAGTCAGGCAGGTCTCCGGGTTGTACCTGGAGAATCAGGCAATCGCCAACGGCGTAATTGAAACCTTCAAATCCTCTGCAAGTTCACTGGCCACCTGTGATTCGGTGATCGTGTTTAGCGATGACTTGCCGAACACTCCTTCGCTGATCGCATCGCCGCGACACTTGGAGGCCATCCTGTATGTCTCGTTTGACCGGAGTCTGTCTGTGACAGTGACCGACAGAGAACCGCAGGATTCGACCGTTACCGGCAAGCTGACAAACGCAGTCGTGTTTAGATGGGATAGCGCAACCCGATCTTTCACTGCTCAAGGCCGACGCCATCCTCTACTCAATTGATTTTGGTGACCTGTTGAGTCAAACGGGCTTAAGGGACAACTCAATTTCGCTTGACGCCGCCTTTGGATGTGGGTATACTTTAAAGTTTGACGAGTGGATTTCTCAGTGCTGACGCGGCAATCCTTCCACGCAGTAACTTGGGATCGGGCATTCACGCAGAAAGCGCTTGAAGACCGGGCTTTAGCAAAATGACACAGCAACTGCAACAGAGACGTCGCATTTCTTACGAAAGTGTCTCTATACCATATGGCAAGTTCTGCCTGCGGCTTGGGCTGACTCCCAATATCCTGACCCTGATCTCGTTTCTCATTGCCGTTCTCGGCGGCGTGCTCTTTTGGCAGAAGCAGTTGATCTGGGGTTCTGTTACGATGGCATTCGCCATCTTCACCGACATGCTTGACGGTGCTACCGCACGCGCCGGCAACATGGGTACAACGTTCGGCGGAATTCTGGACCATGTCTCCGACCGCTATGCCGAGGCGGTTATTCTGATGGGCATTGCCCTGTCGGGATTCGTACACCCCGTCTGGGCGTTGTTTGCGCTATTCGGCATGATTATCGCCAGCTATACGCGCGAGGCCGCTGAATCGATTGGCAAGATCGATAACGTCGCAGTCGGAGCTGTGGGACGTCTGGAAAAGTTCATCATCATAATGGCCGGCGCTCTGGTGGAGTTTTTCTTCCCGAATCACAACCTCTTCAACTACGCGTTGATTGTCGTGGGCGGCGTGTCCTGTTTGACCAGCGTCCAGCGTTTGTTCTATGCTCGGCGGATTCTCAACGAACGGAAGGACAAGAAATGATTACCGGTATCGGTAATCCCGTCTTTGACCTGATCGAAACACCCTATCTCAAGACCGGGGGGCGCGTTCTATCGGGTTGCTCGACGAATGCCTGTCTCGCGCTCTCCAAGCTGGGAATGGAGACGGCGCTGATCGGCAGGGTTGCGCAAGACTACGAGACCCTGTTTCGGTCGGAGATGGAGCGCTTCAAGATCAATTATGCCATCGAGGAATCCGAAGAGTCAGGCGGTTTTAAGTTGATCTATTTTGACGACCACGGCAATCGAACACTTGATGTTCTCGGCGATGCCGGGCCAATCGGTTTTTTTCCCGAGAAGTATGCCGAGTCCGAATGGATTCTGTTCGGCCCGATTCTGCAAGAGATCGACCTGCGCTATGTGGAGATGGTGAAATCGCAGTCAAAGGCGAAAATCTTCGTCGACCCACAGGGGTTTTTGCGTCGCACGGAGAGCGGGCGTATCCTGCACGAGAAAACGCCGGAAATCGAGGCAATTGCGGCTTTGTCGGATGTGTTCAAACCGAACGAGATGGAGTGCAAGGTGCTGACCGGCATTGATCCACGTGTCGATTACGAAACTCCGGCTAAGATTATCAAGTCGTGGGGCGCCAAGCTAGTCATTATCACGCTGGCGGAAGCCGGTTCGGTGATCTACGATGGCTCTGACTTCTATGTCATACCCGCTTACGAGACTCTGGCGAAGGATTCTACCGGCGCCGGGGATACCTATGCCGCAGGAATTATCTATGCACTCTCACACGGATATGACTATTTTGACGCCGGTTGTTTTGCGGGATGTGTGTCTTCGGTGATGATCGAAAACTGCGGTCCGGATTTTCCGCTGACGCTGCCGGAAGCGGAGCGCCGGAAGGATGATTTGATAAAACGACACTTGCAGAAAGTGCATTCCAATAATTAACGAGGAGTAAGAGAATGGGTAAGATACGTGTTGGCATTATCGGCGTGGGGAATTGTGCCTCGTCGTTTGTCCAGGGAGTGGAATACTACAAGAATGCCAAGGACACCGATTTTGTACCCGGTTTGATGCATGTGACTTTGGGCGGCTATCACATCTCCGACATCGAGTTTTCCGCCGCCATCGATATCGACAAGAATAAGGTCGGCAAGGACCTATCCGAAGCCATCTTCACCAGACCCAACAACACTTTCAAGTTCAGTTCCGTGCCGCTGACCGGTATCAAAGTCCAGCGCGGCATGACTCATGATGGTCTGGGTTATTATCTTTCGCAGATCATTCAAAAAGCTCCCGGCGACGCCATCGACGTTGCCAAGTATCTGAAGGACACCGGTACCGAAGTGGTAGTCAATTACCTGCCGGTCGGTTCGGAAGAAGCCACCAAGTGGTATGTTGAACAGGTGCTGGAAGCGGGTTGCGGTTTTGTCAACTGCATTCCGGTGTTTATCGCCCGCGAGAAATTCTGGCGCAGTCGTTTCGAGAAAAAAGGTTTGCCGGTGATCGGCGACGACATCAAATCGCAGGTCGGCGCCACGATTACGCATCGCGTTTTGACCCGTCTGTTCCGCGAACGGGGCGTGCGTCTGGAGCGCACCAGCCAGCTTAACGTCGGCGGCAATACCGATTTCCTCAACATGCTGGAGCGGAGCCGCCTGGAATCGAAAAAGATTTCCAAGACCAACGCCGTGACCTCGCAGCTTGATTATGACCTTGGCCCCGGCAACGTGCATATCGGCCCCTCCGATTATGTCGAGTGGCTCACCGACCGCAAATGGGCGTATATCCGCATGGAAGGGCGCACGTTTGGTGATGTGCCGCTCAATATCGAATTGAAAATGGAAGTCTGGGACTCGCCTAATTCCGCCGGTGTGGTGATCGACGCCGTTCGCTGCGCCAAGCTCGGACTCGACAACAAAATCAAGGGCGCGCTCGAAGCGCCATCATCTTACTTCATGAAGTCGCCGCCGGTTCAATACTATGACGACGCTGCCCGCGAAGCGACGGAGCAATTCATCGCCATGTACGGTAAAAAGCAGATGGGGAAAGCCAAATCGAAGATAGCGGCGAAGAGGCCGGTAACAAAAGTGGCGAGACGGAAGAAATAGCCGTAAGGGCGCACGAGGCTTGCGCAGCGCGCCGTGGCAGGTCAGAGTAGGAGGATATTATGGTCCGCAGCTCCCAGCTTTTCCTAGGCGCTTGTTCAGGTTTGGTGTGCCTAGTCCTGTTTGTCGGATGTGCTACAATGCAAAGTCAGTGGCAAACGGCCGAAAGACGCAACACTGTTGAAGCGTATGAGAAGTTCTTGGAGCGCTATCCCAACACAGGGTTCGCAGATCAAGCAAGTGAGAGGATCGACTCCCTTCGATTCATGGAAATCGTCAAGCTCGAAGAATTATACTGGTACGAGGAGTTCTTGAAGCGTCATCCCGATAGCAGATACGCGGATCGAGCACGTGCTGCGGCTGACTCGCTGCGTGTTCAGGCTGTCAAGAATGCTTACAGAATCGACGTCTATGAGAATTTCCTTAGATGCTACCCCAACGGAAAGTTCTCGGACGAGGCAAGAGAAAACTTGCGGAACTTGAAAGCACAGATTGAAACGGTTGAGTTAGCGGCGAGGAAAGTTCTCCCAGAAGGGGCAGACGTAGTCGTGAACTTCAGACCCCACCTCCCGGAACCCCCAGAATTAGAAGTCTCAGCGCCTTTGGTGGAGGGGAGCTCTGCTGATGATGAGAGTCCTTATGTCAGGGGTGACTATGGCACTAAGGAAAAACTCACTTGGCTAGTCAAGTATCGAAGCGCTCAAATCTTGAAATCGATCGCTTCAGAAAGCAAGCTGCCTGATGTTAGTAGAATAGTTATACAGATACGGCACGGCGTTCGCGAATCCGTATTCAGTGTTCCCATAGTAGGTGTTGATCGAGCTACCACAATATATGAGGTTAGTATCCCCTTAGATAGGCTCAAAGCACAGAACTGGTCAAGCATAGACTTAAAGTCGGTAATGGAGCTTTGGAACGAAGAAGTGAACCTGATTCCTGAATTGGACATCAACTGGATACTCAAATAAACCGGGTAATCCACAGCTTGCTGTGGGAGAGTCCGGTAGCCCACCCAAAGCGGAGCGACAGGTGGGCTAGCCCGAATAAGAGATTGCACATGCCAGGGAGATTGCTTGACTCATGATTGATCTTGTCCGTCACAAGCGAGAGGATCTGATACAGCTCTGTCGACGCTATTTCGTCAAGCGGTTAGAGCTCTTTGGCTCCGCCTCCGGCAGCCACTTTGTGGATGGCAAGAGTGATCTCGACTTCTTGGTCGTCTTCGAAGCAACCACGCCCGCGCAGCACGCTGAGCGATACTTCGGTCTGCTCGCCTCACTGCAGGATTTGTTCGAGCGACCGGTCGACCTGGTGGAACTCGGAGCCATTCGCAACCCCTATTTTCTCGAGGGAATTAAGGAGACTCGCAGGGACGTCTATGCAAACTGAAGTCAACAAGTATCTCTTCGACATCAGCGAAGCGTGCAAGCTGATCGAGCAGTTTAGTGAGGGCAAGACGCTTGAGGACTATCGGTCTGATGCGCTCCTGCGTTCGGCAATTGAACGCCAGTTTCAGATAATCGGTGAAGCGCTTCAACAACTGTCGCGGAAGTTTGCGGCGGTTGCCGCCCGAATCACGGATTGTCGCAACATCATCAATTTTCGCCACGTGCTGGTGCATGGCTATGACAGGGTGGAGGATGATGTTGTTTGGGGGATTGTAGAGTCTAAGCTGCCGAAGCTGCTTCTCGAAATAGAGGCTATTTCAAAGGAGTCTGTGGAACCTTGACCTCTGAAGTTGTTGATAATGGTCGCTGCAAAGCGCCCCGCCGCGAAGAAGGTGGCGAAGAGGAAGTAGATTCTTTCGTATGAAGTATCGGGCAGTCGGGAAAGTGTTCTCGACCGCTTTTCAGACAATAATGTCGACAGAGCATTCTGGCTTGTTCGCTAATTGATTTCAGTGCCGAAGCCTAGAATACCTTTTAGGAATTTCCATATGTTAGTTGCATTGAACAGTTGAAGCACTGTCAAGATTACTACAAGGATTGTCAGCCAGAGAGTAACCAGCATACTTCGCAGAGAAAGCTGCTCCTGAAGCCATCCATGTGTCACTTCCAGATGCCGTGAAAGAAACTCGATCTTCCAGTCAACGTGATCTTCCAAGGTTCTCTCCAG
>JAPLUP010000332.1 GCA_026397575.1 Candidatus Zixiibacteriota bacterium | reverse complement strand
CGCGTCTTTTTGCGGGACAAAGTTGATGTCAAGAATGGGACTGCTGCAAAACGGTGATTTTGACGGGAAATAGGTATGTAGTGGGTCTGGGTGGTTGTCAGGTTGGGAGATTCTCCGGTTTAGCGGGATCTTTTTGCGGCTGGTTCTCGACTTTTCGAGCCTCACTTACCGCCTCGGGGTGCTATTGGACAGACTACTCCCTTTAGACCTCGATCAGGGGAATCGGGCCAGCCTCGATCTTGATCAGACGTTTGAGGTTGTGAGCGAAGGCCGGCATCAACGCCTGAAACTGGTTCTTGGTCTGACGCGCAAGGGGTTGAAAGAAAAAATGGCGAGGTATGGGATTTCTGCTGGGCAGGACAAATAGGCCTTTGCGGTCAAAAGCTGTTGCACGGTCTCGTGCAAGATGTTATGAGTATAACTTCGGTGTTTCTAAGGAGAGTAAACATGAGCATTTCGAGAAGCACACTGGGCGTGGCTTCCGAGTTCATTGTGGCAGGAGAACTGGGACGCAGGAACATATATGCTCAACCCACGTTCGGCCACCAGAAACGCACAGATCTTCTAATCTTCGGTGAGAAGAACAGGCTGCTGAAACTCGAAGTCAAAGGCAAGCAGGGACGAGAGTGGCCAAACTGTCGCGGGATTTTTGGTAAGAATGTAATCCTCGTATTCGTTGACTTCGCCGGCAAGGAGGAAATGGACCGCCCCGACTTCTATATTCTGACAGTCGCCGATTGGGTTGCATTCGCGAAAAGGGAGATTGCCAAGCATCCCAACAAGAAAATCGAATTGGATAAGGAGAACGTACCGGTATGGCATGGCGAAATCAACCGCAACGGGCAGCCATACCGGGGAATGGGCGTGAGGCCTGAGCAGATTATCAAATGCAAGGAGCAATGGAGCAAGATCACTGGCGTCGTGGGCGCGGTACCATAAACGAGGAACACAAGACATCGCTTATGACGACGATACCCTGCCCCATTGACACTGATTTAGCGTGGGTTCGGCAACACTGTCGTCAACTACGCGGAAGCTCACTGCAGGGCGAGGGATTGCTTACAAACAATTGATCACGCGCTTTCACTGATCCCTTTCCTCGCCAGTTTCACCAATTCCCAATACGGGGGCATATAGCCGTTTTCCTGACGGAACTGGTCAACCAGAACCAGCACGCGCTTTTTTAGTCGAACATGCAGCTTGGAAAACCAGTCGTTCCGCAATGCCGCCGTTGCATCCATCCCTTCAGGAATCGGGCCGATTTTGTTGACAGCATTCATCACCATACTGTAGCCCTTCATTACTCTTGCAACGGGCAGCAGGTACCAGGTGTAATCCAGCGCCCAGCCACTGTCAGCCCTTTCCAGTAGCACGTCGATAATTGCATTATCGACTCGATCCCCAAACAGCGTTTCCGGATCGCGCCATTCGGCGACAACCGAAAGCTGCGGATCATACTCCAGATCGGACGGTTCCTGCGTCTCAAAATGCCGTACTCCAAATGCCGACAACCATGATTTGATGCCAAACCCTGAGATTTGCGACAGTCCCATCCAGAGCTTGACACCAAACTGCGCATAAGGGGCGGAGGCCACTTCCGAGCAGAAGAGCTTGGAAGTATCTTGGTAGTCCATACTGAAATCGTAGGGGATATGCTCGCGAATCGCTTTCGCCAGTGCGGCAGTCGCCACTTTGTGTGGCAACTGCGGATCGGCAACCAGCACCGGCAAGTCGAAGCGCAGTCGCAAAACCATTACTCGCAGTTTCGTGTCTTTGAGATACTGGCTGATGTCGGCAACAGCTACCCCTTTCTCGATGTGCGATTCAATGAGTGACACCTTGCCGCTGTTTGCGTCCACATGAACGAGCGCCACGTGCGAGAAGTTGCCCGGGTAGTCATTGCCACGGGCGATCAAGGCCGAAGTCGGCGCGCCACCGCGCGAAACGAGTATGTCACCGGAGTGAATCGTCACTCCGAGAATCTGCGCCGAGGGTGTCTCGGACGGTTCATCGTGCGCAAGGGTCAGCGACGGCACGGCAGCTTTCGGCGCCTGCATCATAACCTCCTCGATTGCCGCACGACCACCATAGAGAAGACGATACATCCGACTGCGTACCACAATCGAGTTCATTTCCCAGTGCCGGGATTGTCGCTTGACAAACTCACGCACTCGGTTATGCAAAGCCACATAGTCGGTCAGTCTGCCCGGACAGGCGCCCATTAGCACTCCGAGTTCAAATATGCCGATCTCTATTTGCGTGAAAACCAAAGCATCGGGGGCAAGCGAGTCTGTTGCCACCGAGTCAATCACGTGCCTTAGTTGCAGCAAGTTCGTGTCAATACGACTCGCCAGTTGCGGACACCCAATCTGGCGCGCCTGCTTGAATCTTGCTTCCAGTGTTGACCAGTACTCATCTTGCCGCCAGGCAAACGGTTCTCTTTCACCAGCCGTGACCTGAGGTGGTTGGGATGCAGGAATCAGCAGTAACAGATACAACGCGGCAACGCAAATGATTACGCGGATAACTATCCTGCGAAATCCGGTGGCGGTTTGCATTTATCTGTTGCTGTACTCCATGTTCATTACCCCTTCGGCTTCAGAAATTCAATAAACGGCTGGTAGTCCCACAGGGACTCGAAGTCAAAATCCTTATGTACTCCGAGGCCAAATGCCTTTCCCTGCAGGAAACTCTCCTTGAGCAAAGCAACAGCTTGCTCTTTGTCTCCGAGAATTGCAGCAATACAAGCCCTGTTGTATGTGTTCTCTCCGAAAAGATATGGCACCCTGAGGTTTTTCAGCCACTCCGAGACCTCCATCGCCCTTGTTCTGTCACCTTGACGTGCAGCAATGATGCCAAGGACGCTCTCATAATACTGGCCAGCCGCCGAGTCCTTGGGAAACTTCTTGGCCAGCTCCTCATAGATGGTCTTTGCCTTATCCCAGCGGCGAGCGTAGTTGAGGGTCAACGCGTATGATCCCCGGAGCGAATCCAATTTCTCTGGCGATTGGCTCTCGTACCAGCGGATCGCCTCGTCCAGCAGCGTCATCGCTTGGTCTTCGTGGCCGTGGGCCCGCAATTCTTCTGCTGCAATGCGTCTGACATAGGCGGGCGTGCCGAAATTCCTGAAGTTAGTCTGTTCTCCGATAAGTTCTCGCAGCTCGTCCATTCGTTCCATGGCAGCCAGCGCGTAAAGTTCACTATAGTAAGGGAAAGGTGATGTCGGAAAACGGCGACGGCCCTCTCGCGCCGACTCTAACTCCTTTTCATGTTCGCCCAGCATGTGATATGCTCTTGCGAGTTGGGCCCAAAAGGGAACCCATGGCATTTCAGGATCGACTTTCTTGAAAGACTCGACCGTTTCTTTCGGGCGATTGACTATCAAAGCAATATAGCCGAGTTCATAGGCAATGGCCCGCACGGAACTTAGCTTGACCATCGCCCGCATCGATGCAAGCATCCCCATCAGATCTCCGGCGAGCTCTGCCCTGATCTTATCCAAATCCAACTGCTGAAGGGGAGATAGCTGAGCCCCTCGCAGCTCAAGAATCTTCACCAACGAATCCATCTGTGCGTATTGTCCAGTCTGGGAGTACGCCATGCAGGCAGCAAGGAGAGGACTAATGAAGGTTGTATCCAGGGCGTAGGCTCTCTTAAAGTACGGGATCGTACCTGCAGGGTCCAGGTCCAATTTCTTGTCCCAGAGCTCTAATCCTTGCATGTACTGGAGATAGGCCTCATACGTGGGCGGATTGGACATGTTTGTCTCCCCTTCGAGGCGTTTGTCAAAAACAAACATCAGCGCTCCTAAGATTCGTTGACGCACCGACTCGACTCCGTCCATGACCTTCGCCTTGGGGGCGTAAATCGGATCGATGGCTTGCAAGAGGCTCCCGTCTGCTTTCATCACTTGTGACTGGAACTGGATTGAGTCACCAACCTTGTAGTAAGAACCGAGGATGATCGTGCCCACTCCTGCGGCTGCAGCGATCTCGCGAACATCTTTGTTCGCGTCGAACCCGGGTACCACGTCAGGCGGAACAACTTCCGCCAGCCCCGTTTGCAATAAACCCTGCGTCGTCCAATCGGCTACCATCTTTCCCAACGGATCAAGCGACGGGTCCCCGGTTTGATTTCGGAACGGGACAACTACAACTCGTCTGTTCTCAGTTGTCGCCTCGTCAGAGGATTTGTTCACCAACTCCCACGGTTTGAAAATCAGCGCGATTGCAGACAAGACAATCACGATAAGCAGCGGCGCCACTATCCGCATTCTGCGCGAACGTTTGACTGGAAGTGGGCCGCTTGGAGACAGTAGTTGTTTCATATCCGCCGCCAAATCGTCGGCATGCTGGTAGCGTACGCTCTTGTCTTTGGCCAGGGTCTTGCTAATCACTCTCTGAAATTCGGCGTTGACCCCCGATTTATACCTTGCCAAGGGTTCCGGTTCGTGATCGATGATGTTGCGGGAAGTCGCCGTATCGTTGTCGCCTTTGAATGGTTGCCTACCCGCGATCAGTTCATAAAGAACTACACCGAGGGAGAAAATATCGGTGCGGTGATCGACCTGCTCACCGCGAACTTGTTCGGGCGACATATAACCAATCGTGCCAAGAGTTGAACCCGTCTTTGTCAGGTGATCGGTTCCCGCGACTGAAGCCAAGCCAAAATCAAGAATCCGTGCTCGCCCATGTGAGTCAATCAGTACGTTTGCCGGTTTGATGTCGCGATGGGTAACGCCTTTTTCGTGTGCGGCCTGTAATCCTTCGGCGATTTGGATTCCGATTTCCAATACTTGCGGAATTGACAGCTCCTGATGTGAGGCATGCTCGCGCAGCGACCGCCCTTCGATATGCTGCATCGCGAAGAATGGCCGCCCCTGAAATTCGCCCACTTCATAGACCGTGACGATATTCGGATGATCGAGTTTGGCTGCGGCTTGCGCTTCGCGTTTGAAGCGTGTTCGGCAATCAGCGTCTTGGCAGAGGTGAGAGGAAAGAAACTTAAGTGCAACCTGACGATTCAGGCTGGTATCCTCCGCGAGATACACCTCCCCCATGCCACCGGCGCCGATCTTCTCGACGATTCGGTAGTGACCGATGACCGTGCCTTTAGAAATCACCGTCACAGCTTGTGTTTTGTCGTCGTCAGGTTGCATACTTTTCGATCTGTTCTCCCTCAGGATCGCAACATTCTTGATCCACTCCGCTACAGTCCTACTCGTCTCAGCAACTCCCCGAATTCGGGAAGGTTGCGCACTGAGTCAAATGCCGGATGAACTCCGAGCCATACTAACCAGTTGTCGCGTTCATTAAAAGCTTTCTCCAACCAGTGCATAGTGGCTGCGCCGTCTCCAAGACCGGCAAAGACCAGCGCGATGTGATAGGACGAGACATAATGCTTCTCAGACTGATCGATCAACCGCTGCGCGATTTCACGGGCCTCAGCGCTCTGCCCCGAAACGCCGAGGCTGAATCCCAGCCACGAGGTCGCGTAGGTTCCCCCCCGTGCCAGAGACTCCGCCTTACGACACTCAGCCGTTGCCTGTTCCAACAGACCTTTCTCGACGTAGGCGCCAGCAATCCACGAGTGCGCCAGAGCAAAGTCGGGATCAATTTCAATGGCCTGCAGAAGAGGGGGTATTGCCTCATCGAACCTGCGCGCAAAGTAGAGCGTGCCGCCGAGTGAGGCGCCGATGATCAACGACAACGGATCCAAATCGCGCGCCTTCTTCATCATTGCGATTCCTTCATCAAAGCGCTTCATCGCGACGAGGAATAGACCATAGTAGTGGCAAGTGATGGCGTAGTTGGGATTCAGTTCGAGCGACTGTTTGAACTCTTTCTCTGCCGAGACCCAGTCGCGGTCATAGAAGTTGTGCACCCAGCCCAGCGACGTGTGCGCCTCGGCCAGATCGGGGTCGATCTCCAGAGCTTTCATCGCCGCCGCCTTCGCCTTGGGGCAAGCCTCAAGCGGTGGCAGATGATTGTAGAAGGCGAGAATATTGTAGGAATCGGACAGACCGGCGTACGCCCGTGCATAACCCGGATCAAGATCGATCACCTGCTTGAAATACTCCATCCCCTTCTGCAAGCCCCCCTGATATCGCTTGTTCCAGAAATAGCGCCCCTTGAGATAGAGATTGTAAGCCTCCAAAATCTCGGTCGGCTTGGCGACCAACGGCCTGCGCTTGTCACCGGCCAACCGCACCTTCAAGCTGCCGGAAATCGCTTGCGAGATTTCATCCTGAATTGCAAAGACATCCTCTATGTTTCGGTCGAAGCTTTCCGCCCAGAGATGATAACCATCGGCCACGTTCACCAACTCTGCTGTGATGCGAATTCGATTGCCGGCTTTGCGCACGCTTCCTTCCAGAATATGGTCGACATTCAGCATCTTGCCGATCTGGCGAATGTCCTGACTCTGGCCTTTGTACTGAAACGCCGAGGTGCGTGCCGCAACCCGCAGTCCCCCTGCGCGGGTCAGAGCGTTAATCAGTTCCTCGGCTATGCCGTCGCAGAAGTACTCCTGGTCCTTCTCCGGACTCATGTCGACGAAGGGGAGAACGGCCACCGAAGCTTCTCGCGTCGGCTCAGGACGGGTCTCAGCCCCCGGTGAGTCGGTTCTTACCGTAGCCTGCTTTAGATCGACAAGGAGTTCCGTCATTTGCTGGTAGCGTTCAAGTCGATCCTTCCCTAAGGCACGATCGATGATCCCCTGTAGCCGAGGCGGCACCTCTCCGAGGTGCTTCGAGAGCGGCTCCGGTTCGATGTTGACGATGGCGTAAATGATCGTCGCCTCATATTCTCCGGTAAACGGCAACTTGCCTGTCAACATCTGATAGAGGACCACGCCAAGGGAAAAGATATCCGAGGCTGGAGTGATCGAACCCCCCGTTAATAGCTCGGGGGCCATGTAGTTGATTGTGCCAGCCGTTGTTTCCGACTGGCTGGGCAAGTCGGAGTCCTGCGCTTTCGCCAGTCCGAAGTCGAGCAATCGCACTCTACCCTTGTCGTCAATTATGATATTGGCCGGCTTAATGTCGCGATGGATGATGCCCCCTTCATGTGCCGTAGTCAGACCATGACAGATCTGGCACGCAATCTCGATGGTCCGTTCCGGGGGCAACGGTCCCTGGGCCAGAATCTCTTTCAGCGACTGCCCTCGAATATACTCCATGGCGATATAGGGACGGCGCTGATGCTCGCCGACTTCGTAAATCGTGACGATGTTCGGATGGTTCAACTTGGCGGCAGCCTGCGCTTCATGTTGGAATCGCTCTCGGCAGTCGGCGCTGGCGGCCAAATGCGTTCCCAAGAACTTCAAAGCTACTTGCCGAGACAACTGCTCATCCTCGGCCAGATACACCTCTCCCATCCCACCGGCGCCGATTTTCTCGACGATTCGGTAGTGGCCGACGACCGTACCTTTGGAGAGGACTGTCACTGCTTGTGTCTTGTCGTCGTCAGGTTGCATGTTTATGATCTAAATCAGGTCAAAGACGCGAGTGTCCTGATCTATTCCTTTGCACCGAGTTCAGTTTGCACTTGCTTAAGTTCGCATATCATATCTTTCATGCTCTGAAACCTCTCAGCAGGGTTCTTTGCCAGAGCCTTAAGCACGATACCATTTAGTTTCCGAGGCAGCTCTGGACGAAGAGTTTCCAAGGGTACGGGTTGTTCGTGAAGATTAGCAGGAAGCGTTTCCGCGTTCGTCTCTTCCCTAAAGGGTTTAGATCCGGTGAGCATCTCGTAAAACACAGCTCCAAACGAGAAGATATCGGATCGATAGTCGGCTTCTTCGCCCCGTTGTTGTTCGGGGGACATGTAACTGTTCACACTCGAATTTGAATCGACATTCGAAGGAGGTTCGCCGTCCTGCACAATGGCCAGCTCGAAACCGCTTATTTTGGCTCGGCCATCAACGTCGACCAAGATGTTTGCCGGTTTGATGTCGCGATGGACAACTCCTGCTTGATGGGCTTTATTGAGGCCTTCGCAAAGCTGTATGGCAATGTCGATGATCTGTTCTAGGGGGAGTTTTCTGTCTCTCATGAGGTTTTTCAGGAATTGGCCCTGAATATACTCCATCGCATAAAAGGGGCGACCTTGAAATTCATTCACCTCATAAATCGACACAATATTGGCGTGACTCAACCTGGCTAAGGCTTGAGCTTCACGCTTAAAGCGGGCGCGAAAGCTAGCGTCGACCGAGAGATTCGGTGGCAAGAACTTGAGAGCTACACGACGTTGGAGTTCGGTGTCCTCGGCAAGGTAGACCTCACCCGTACTTCCTTCGCCGATTCTTTCAATCACTGCATAGTGCGAAATGACGGTACCAAATCTCTCGAACGGGAAGACAACTACAGCTTTCCTCTTGATCCCTGCTGAGATCGTCGTGGCTGAGTCGCCCTGTAGGTCTCCAATCAATTCCCGAAAATTCTGATATCGTGAATCCGGATCCTTCTGCAAGGCTTTGGCAATGACTGAGTCCAGGGGCTCGCGAATATCATCCCGGTGTACGTGAAGCGATGTGGGTTCCTCGTTGACGATAGAATACATTACCGCCGCGTGCATCTCTCCCGGAAAAGGCAGTTTTCCCGTAAGCATCTCGTAAAACATAGTGCCAAAGGAGAAGATATCTGTGCGGTGGTCTGTTACCTCGCCTCGCACCTGCTCCGGGGACATGTAGTTTACCGTTCCGACAATCGAACCGGTTCGTGTCAGGCGATCATATCCCTCTATGCTCGCCACGCCGAAATCGACGACCTTCGGGCGGCCGTCGGCATCGAGCAAAATGTTGCCGGGTTTGATGTCCCGATGGACAACCCCTGTCTGATGAGCTTTACTGAGTCCTTCACAGATTCCGATGGCGAGGTCAACAGCCCGTTCGTCGGTTAGACTCCCATTTTCGATCAGCTCCCGCAGCGATAGACCCTCTACAAACTCCATTGCAAAGAAAGGACGGCCATTGAACTCGCCGACCTCATATATAGTTCCTATGTTGGGATGATTCAGTTTCGCAGCGGCTTGCGCTTCGCGCTTGAACCGTGTTCGGCAATCAGCGTCCTGACAGAGATGGGGCGACAGGAACTTGAGTGCAACCTGACGATTCAGGCTGGTATCCTCCGCGAGGTACACCTCCCCCATCCCGCCGGCGCCGATCTTCTCGATGATCCGGTAGTGATTGATGACCGTGCCTTTGGAAAGCACTGTCACATTTTGTGTTTTGTCATCGTCAGGTTGCATTTATCTGTCGCTGCACTCCATAGTCATTAACCTTTCGGCTTCAGGAATTCAATGAATGGCGGGTAATCCCACAACGACTCCAAGTCAAAGTCCTTATGTACCCAGATGCCAAATTCGCCTCCTTGCAGGAAACTCTCCTTAAGCAAAGCAACAGCTTGCTCCTTGTCTCCGAGAATTGCAGCGATACAGGCGCGTTGGTATGTGTTGGCGCCAAACAAGTACGGCAGCTTTAAGTTCTTCAGCCACTCCGAGACTTCCATCGCCCTTGTTCTGTCACCTAGACGTGCCGCTATAAGGCCAAGGGCGCTCTCATAACCCCATC
>JAPLUP010000266.1 GCA_026397575.1 Candidatus Zixiibacteriota bacterium | reverse complement strand
TCGCGGGCTGAAATTATCGAACCAACTCACGTATGAGGATTACTTCGGCCTGTATACCACCTATGCCGTAGTAAAGGACTTCTTTGGGTCGGTCAAGGATCGCAAAGTTCTTGATTTTGCCTGTGGCTCCGGCTGGATTTCCATCTATCTGGCTCGCTCCGGCGCCGAGTGCTACGGCTTCGATATCTCGCCGAAATCAGTCGAAATCGCGACCCGCATGGCGGAGGTCAACGGTGTCGGCTCTCGCTGTCAGTTCAAGGTCACTGCCGCCGAGAAAATGGACTATCCCGACAACACGTTTGATCTGATCTTTGGCAATGCCGCGCTGCATCATACCGATCTGGACAAATCCCCGTCCGAAATCGCCCGCGTGTTGAAACCGGGAGGCAAGGCAGCATTTATCGACGATCTTCGACACCACCCGGTAATGTGGCTTTATCGCAAGCTTACCACCGACAAGCACACGCACTATGAGACGCCGATGGTTCATCGAAATGTCGAGCAGTTCAAACCCTACTTTTCGTCGGCTGTGTTCGAAAGCTACGATTTCCTCAGCATTTTTCCGAAACAGAAAAGACTTGCCAAGATCCTGCGGCCAATCGATACTTCGATACTGGCGGCGCTGCCATTCATGAAGCATTTCTATCGGCATATCGTGATTAAGCTGATCAAGTAAAACTGTTCTCCAGTTTGTTTGCTTTCCGTGCGAGAGCACTGATCCGTTGATGTTTCCTTTTCACAATCGCCTTGACAGCAATATGTTCCGAGCATATACTGCTCGTGCCGTGATTATGAGTCTTTCAAGAAGCACGTTTCCCATCAAGTCTCCATTAGTTCTGTCACTTTTCCTTGCCTTCGCTTGTTGTCTGGCGATTTCGATGCCTGTTTTGGCCTCAGAGACAGGTGACACTTCGGCCTCGATAAGTCACTCTCATGACTCAGTGCAGGTGCAGTCGGTATCTGATTCTGTGGCTCACCCATCGACGCTTGCCGAGCAACATCAGGAAGAGCCGACAGAAAAGCCTGCCCCCCAGGGGACGTTAGACTTCCTGATGACCTCCAAGTACCTGGCTTGGTTTGGTATGATGGTCGTCGGAGTCGTCCTATTGCTGCTGAAAGGGATCAACCGCTGGGTGCGACTGGGCATGCTATTGGTGGCCTTTGTCTTGTTTGGTTTGGATTACATCTTTATGGTACACCCCAGCCCGATGTGCGGAGTGACCAAGCTGTTTACTTTCAAGTTCACGAGCGGCTCATTCGTCCCGGTCTTTCTTGCCATATTCCTGGCGATTTTCGTTCCGAGTCTCTTGGGGCGCAAGCTCTTCTGCGGCTGGGTCTGTCCGCTGGGCGCCTTTCAGGAACTTATTAACAAGATTCCATTCAAACCGCGCTGGAAGCAGTTCAATTTTGGCATGTTTAACGCCGTCAGGTTTGCGTTGTTGGCGATGTTCTTCCTGACTTTTTTCGACGTCAAGTCATACCTCGCTTACTTCGCGAAAGATATCGGCAATGTCCCGCCTGACTTGCTGACTGCCTATTCGGCTTACAGTGTTTACGATCCTATCAACTATTTTGAACTGCTCCATTGGGGAGGGAGTGACGTCCGTTGGTGGATCATGATGATTATTCTGGTCATCGCCAGCTTGGCTCTCTATCGCCCGTTCTGTTACTCAATATGCCCGATCGGCGCAATTAGTTGGCTTTTGGAGAAGGTCGCGCCGGGGCGTGTTCGCATCGACCAAAAACTCTGCAACGATTGCCAAGTCTGCGTCATCAAGAGCCCTTGTCCCACAATCAAGCCACTGCTGGAAGGCAAGAATCTCACGCTCCCTGATTGCACCTCCTGCGGTGAATGTCTCATCACTTGCAGCCGCAAGGCCATCACATTCGGCTTCCGTCGCTAGACCCCAGCGGTCGCACGCCAAAAACCTGTTGTCAGCCACGTAGATAACCCATTATATCACCGCAGCCGATAGTAGTTATAGAGGCAAAGGTAATTGTCGCTGCCGAGTTAGCGCTAACAGGTGTAAAAGCTTAGATGGGAAGTTCTTACCAGAAATTTGTTGAGACCGTGCTGTACCCTCTTGACGTCATGAGGCGCGGCAGTCACGAACTCGAGTTGTTGACAGAACTGGAGCACTCTCAGTGGTTTGAGCCGGATATGCTATACAATATGCGTTTTGGATCACTGCTGAAGCTGCTCGATCATGCCGCCCGCTATGTGCCGTTCTATCAAAAGCGCTTTGCTGATGCCGGGTTCGATCCACAAATGGTCAAGGATTTCGACGACCTCAAGCGTTTGCCGATCCTGACCAAGCGCGATATCCAGGATCACCGTGAGGAGTTGATTTCTACTTTTTACGATCGCGGGGAACTCGTAGAAAATCGCACCGGTGGCTCAACTGGTTCACCTTTGGTTTTCTATCATCACAAAGAGC
>JAPLUP010000637.1 GCA_026397575.1 Candidatus Zixiibacteriota bacterium | reverse complement strand
ATATCCAGCAGCGATACGGGCGATAAAGAGTAGGCCCCTTGGGCTTGCCGACGTGAGCGCGACAGAGTACCGCCGATTGATGCCGTGAAAGCCTCTGCTGTTCCGTCGCGCCAACGATACGGATAGACAAGAGCGCCGTTTTTGACGGCAACATCCACGCAGGTAGAGAACGATAGCACGTCAACGATGATGATGACATCGCTGTATGGGGACAGGTGCTCGATGCCAGGCAGTCCCCATTCGCATTTGATATCGAAATTCCGTTGATCGAAATACATGTCAGGTTAGGTGTGTGTTCAATATCCTTGGGGCGGGCCCTACGGAATCGGTGCGGTCGTCACTTTTCTCTTAAGGAGCCGCATCGTTAAGGCACCGGCGCCGACAGCCCAGGCAAGAACATAGGCGATCCAGCCAACAATCGGAATCTTGTAGCCAATTGCCAGCAAGATCATGCCCACCAGAAGCGCCCAGCCGAGCGAGATACGGTTGCTTTTCTTGAGTAAACCCAAAAGCAGAAGGCCGATCGTGATGCCGACGAAAATCTTGGCCATGAGAAAGACAAGCGTATAGATCGCGAAACCGGCGATGGCAATCGGGATGCCGACTACCGTAATGCCGATCAAGATCAATAGCACCGGCATGACAACGATTAGGCCGATCCCGATCAAACCATCGAGCGCGGCATTTTTCTTGATCTCCTCGGCAACGGCGACGACCTGATCGCGACGGATCAAAATCATGGCGATACCGAGGATAAGTGAGCCGACAAAGAAGATCATTGACCAGAAAAGCCCGACAGGACGTGGGATCATGCCCGAATAGTCGGATGATTCGGACGATCTGGATTTCTTCTTCCATTTGACATCGCCGGTGATCTGGGCATCGGAGGCAATATTGGCTTTGGTCTTGGAAGTATAGTTCAACTCGCCGCCGATGACGGCATCCGGTGTTATCGAAATTTTGTCGGCAATAATTGTGACATCACCATCGATGCGCCCGGCAATCGTGACCGTGCCGGCGCTGACATAAGCTTTGCCTGCGACCGTTCCATCGAGGAAAGCTTCACCGCTGAACACGGCAATGTCTCTGCCAATGACGGCGTCATCCCCCAGAGTCACGTCGGCGGCGAAGGTAACGACATCGCCATCAACTCGCGAAGTGATATTTACGGTTTGGGCGGCACAACGCAGAGAGCGGCAGATTTCGCCGTTGACAGTGACTTTTTGTGCGCCGGCGAGGACGTTGCCGTCGACATTGCCGTTGATCGTAACGACGCGGGCGGCCGCAAGAATGTCGCCGACAATGCTACCGTCAAAATTGACGGTGCCGCCGGTGAGAAACAGGTCTTCCTGAAAATCACCGGTGATGTAGACGTCGTTGCCCTTCTTGTGCTGGTAAGCAGAGACCGTGGCGCAGGTGGTCAGTAAAAGAATCAGCGTTAAGCTGATCCGGCGAAAGCAGGCCGTTTTCGGTCGTGTCATCATCGGTGACCTCCAGGATACTAAACGTAGCCGCCACCGTGAAGTTACGATTATAATCTGGAGCGGCAGTACCCTGCCTATGGGTAAGAGTGAGTCGACGTTTTGGCAAGCGGAATTTTGCGGTCAAGCGGAACCGGTTCGCACAAACCGGTTGACTTGGGGCGGCAATTTGTTAAAATGCCTCGATTTGATGTTCTAACTTTCGGAGGAGACTGTGAAAAGAGCTGTTTTTCTGCTTCTGTTTACCATGACGGCATTGACTGCCCTTTGGGTCGGCGGGTGTGCGTCGGAACCGGTGCAGACGCAGGCACTGTATACCGATGCGAAGAAACTATTCGATGAAATTGACCGGGCGTTTACGTTGCCGAGTCGTTCGACCGAGCGCGTAGCGCTTATGAACAAAATTATCAGCGAAAAGTGGGATATTCAGGTTGTTGATAAGCTGCGGCAGTATCTTAAGGAAGCCCCGAAGGGCAAGTATGCTACGGAAGCGGCCACTCTGCTGGACAAGGCCATGAAATCAGATCATTTGCGAGGGCTTGGCCTAGTGCGTCCGATTCTGGAAAAGCAAAGTCAGGGAATTCCCAAGACGCCGGCTGAAGCTGACTCGATGACGGCAAGATTAAGTAGACAGCAACAAGCTAAGCCCGATTCGGCTGCGAAATCGGCCCCGGGCGGCAAGTAGAAGCCGATAGCCTAGCAGCAAATTAGAGGCTCGCGCCTTAGAAAGTCGGGCCTTTTTGTGATATTGTCTCCCGCTGGTTTTGTCGGCGAAAAGACGGAATCTCATGCGGGAGCCATCCAATCATTTCCAGCCAAAGTTCACCAAATCTCTTTACAAATGAACGTTGATTAGTTATATTTCAGGCTGTACTACTGGCCGGTAGGGAGAAATATGTTTCGGTTTGTGATGCTGATAGCATCGGCGGTAGTCATTTTATTCACTTCCCTGGTGGGCAAGGTCATTCAGGTACCTAGCCAGTTCACCTCAAACGGCGATATGGTATTGGTCGCCCCGGGCCTATACTATGAAAACCTGAATTTTCGCGGCAAGAAAATCGTGGTCGCCTCACGGTATCTGACAGACCGGAACATAAGTACAGTTCGCAGCACGGTCATCGATGGCAGTCGGCCGACTTACCCAGATTCGGCTTCGGTGGTCCTATTCGCTTCCGGCGAAGATACGTCCACGGTACTGATCGGATTTACTCTTACCAAGGGAATTGGCACGCTGGTACCCGGATCATTCCTGGGGGGGGGTATTTTGGTGACAGGGGAGAGTTCGCCGACTATCAAGTACAATATCATCCGCAAGAACAGTGCCATTACCGGCGGCGGGATCGCCGTGTACGGCGGGAGTCCCACGATCGCCCATAACGCTCTTGTCGCCAATGCTGCCGGCAACGGTGGCGGCATGTCGTTGGACCGTTGCAGAGTGACGGTTACGCACAACGTGTTCTACCAAAATATCGCCGACACCAACGGTGGTGCGCTGATAATCGGGACGGCGGCGGTCGAAATCTACAATAACGCTGTGACCGATAACGGGGCGAAAGCCGGTGGAGGCATCTACTGCAACAATGGTTTTTGGGAGATCAAGCACTGCGATTTCTTCCACAACCAGAATGGCAATTTCGCCGGTTGTGGGGATGCCAGCCTGGGAGACAAACGGACGCAGAACTTCAACATGGACTCGGCCGACGTGTATATGAACATCTACCTTGATGCCGGGTATGTCAATCCTGCAGCATATGATTTTTCGTTGACCTGCCAGTCGCGACTGATTGATGCCGGCGCCGGCATTCCCGAGACGCATCCACTGGGAGGCTCGCACGAGGATATTGGCATGATTGAATACCCGTTCCGAGTCGGAGATTTGACAATCGACGGCAGAGTTAATGTCGCTGATGTCATAGGGCTTATCAACATCATCTTCCGCAGTGCGCAGGTGCCCTGCCCGATTTACGCCGCCGACACCGATTGTGATCGAATCATCTCGATTGCCGATGTGATCGTGATAATCAATTACTGGATGGGTCGTTCCGAGTCGCCCTGTCTTTTTGACCTGAAGTAGACACATTACCAACCGGGAAGCATTGCTGAAGGGGCCGAGACGGCACGCCTCGGCGTTGAACGATAGACAAAAGAAACGCCGACGGGTGACCCCTCCCGCCGGCGAAACCACGAATGAAAGGATTGGATGTCAAAATCCTTTCTTGTGTGTCAGAAACCCCTGACTCTGCCGAAGCCCCGTAGTCGGGTTGACTCCTCGACAAGGCCAGAGTAAGCTACTACCTCATTTTGCGTTCCAGTTGGTCGAGCTTGCGCTGCATCTCTTCCAGCTTGCTCTGGAGCTCGTCCATCTTGCGCTGCGTATCTTCGTTATTGGTATCGTTGCGATACATAAGCGCCGGAACTCGGTTGCCCTGATTAAGGAAGGGCATGTACATCTCCATGGGATCTGCCGAGCCGTAACTGTCGATTTCGTCAACCTGCAGGGTTATGGTTTTCTCCGCTTTGTCCCGCATCACTACCAGATCGACCTTGTCACCTTTCTGTTTGTCGCGGATGATCGAACTGACCTCGCTTGGGCTTGGCACTTTCTCCTTGTCCACCTGAACGATAACGTCACCGACTTTCAAACCGGCCTTCTCAGCGGGGGTGTCTTTCATAACCTCGGTAATCAGCGCACCCTCGCCATCGGGAACACCGAAGTAATCCCCCAGTTTACCCGACAGTGATTGCATCGAGACACCGATACCGACAGTTTTGAACGCTTCCATGTTTTTGTGGAAGGCGCCGCTGCCGGGGTTGTCACCGTGGAAAGAATAAACAGATTCTTTGCGTTCGCCGACCTGTAAGCTGAGATCAATGTTCTTGCCGCCGCGATTGACAGACAACTTGACGTTGTCGCCAACACTGCTGTTGCCGACCAGTCCAGTCAGCTCCTCAGAA
>JAPLUP010000439.1 GCA_026397575.1 Candidatus Zixiibacteriota bacterium | reverse complement strand
GATAGCTCCCAGACATTCGTAATTCCGTCAGGATAAGGATTAGTATGTCCGGTCAACGCGTATGCCCTTGGTGGATGGGGTATTTTCTTGCAAGCTCGCTGCGGCGTTGGGTGTAAGACCCGGAGAAGATATTGAAGCCGTATGTCAAGGAGGGGATGACAGTGATAGATGTGGGGAGTGCCATGGGCTTCTTTACATTGCCAGCGGCAAAGCTGGTCGGAGATCGAGGTTGGGTAATTGCGATTGATCTCCAAGAGAAGATGATTCGTTCGCTCCAACGCCGGGCGCAAAAGGCCGGTCTGGCCGGTCGAATCGAGACGCGCATTTGTTCAAGCACGTCGCTGAAGATTGATGATCTGGCAGGTGGCGTGGACGTCGCTCTCGCCTTTGCCGTGCTTCATGAAATGCCCGATAGCGCTACTGCGATTCTTTCGATAGCGCAGTCACTCAAAGGCGGCGGGTTATTTCTCATGGCCGAACCAACGGGGCACGTGTCTGCAGGAGATTTCCGTCAGACAAGCGAAGTGGCGCTGCAACAAGATTTCGAGATTGTAGCCAGGCCGGTCGTCTGGCATAGTCATGCCTTGGTACTGCGGAAAGGGTTATCATGAATCTTGTCTGCTAAGCAGACACGAGTCAAATCTCAAATGAAAGAAGCATATTTTACACCGGATAGGGTCGAGGAGCAAGCGACGCAGATGCTGTTGGGAATAGAAAACAGCATCCGGCAGCATCAAATGCGCATTGCGAAGGGACGCGCTGCTCTGCTCATCGTGGATATGCAGGATTACTTCCTGCAGGAATCCTCTCATGCCTTCGTGCCGAGCGCACCCGCGATCATTCCCGCTGTAAAGATGTTGAAGCAAGCGTTCGAAACCACCCAGCAACAAATCATCCTCACACGGCACATCAACTCGCCTGGCGACGCCGGGATGATGGGGCGCTGGTGGAAAGAACTGATTGATAGGGACAACCCCTTGAGTCGGATCACGGAGTGCCTAAATACCGACAGCGACACGATCCTTGAAAAGACCCAGTATGATGCATTCCACAAGACCGCCTTGGGGAATATCCTGGAGACACGGAAAGTACGGCAGTTGGTGATCTGTGGTCTGATCGCTAACCTTTGTTGCGAGACGACAGCGCGATCCGCCTTTGTTCGAGGATATGAAGTCGTTCTTGCAGTCGATGGTACCGCTACCTATAACGCAGATTTGCATCGAGCCACGCTCCTAAACCTCGCGCATGGGTTTGCCTCGCTGGTGCTCACAAAGCATCTGCTCGCGGAGTTGCAGTAAGGTGATGAGAAGTGACGAAGTAGCCATTATTGGCGCCGGCCCCGCCGGAATCGCGACAGCGATTCAACTTCGGCGCTATGGTTTGCAGGTAACGGTATTTGAGAAGAACAGAATCGGGGGACTTCTTAGAAGCGCCAATCTGGTGGAAAACTACCCCGGATTTCCGCAGGGGACTTCCGGCCCGAACCTCGTGCGTCTTTTCGAGGAGCAACTTCGAAACTCCGCGGCTGAAATTCTGTTTGAAGAAGTAGTCAGTCTTTGCTTCGAAGACGAGAGGTTTGTTGTTACGACCAATGAGCGCACACTCTACCCCGAGATTGTCGTGATTGCCTCAGGAACCAGACCTATCGAATTGAGTGACTTGGAGGGTCCCCCGCAGTTTCGGGAGGC
>JAPLUP010000465.1 GCA_026397575.1 Candidatus Zixiibacteriota bacterium | reverse complement strand
GATCAGGCTTTTCAGAGTGAAACAATTCCGTCGCTGGTTTGATGGCCTCCTGTTAAGACTGCCGGTCTTTGGCAACTTGCTGAACAAGATATACATCTCTCGCTTTTCTCACCTGTTGGGCGTGACCTTCGGGTCCGGAGCCCCACTTCTAGCGGGTCTGGATACTGTCAAGTCGGCTGTTGGAAATACTGTGATCGAGAGTGAAATTGACATGATGCGTCAACAGATACAGCAGGGGAACACGGTCGCCAACATCAGGCATTTGCTGCCGCATTTTCCGAATCTGGCGCTGTCAATGATCCAGGTTGGGTTGGAGTCGGGATCGTTGGAATTTATGCTTCAGCAAGTCAGTTCCTTTTTCGATCGCGAAATCGACTACACGACCAAGCGCCTACTGTCTCTTATTGAACCGTTCTTGATTTTGTTCCTTGGCGCTGTCGTCCTTTGTCTGGCGCTGGCCATCTTCCTACCAATGTGGAACTTGATTCAGATTTTCCACCCACATTAGTTCAGTAGATGCTAAATTTGCCGAAAAATTGAGAGAGGCATATGAGGGGCAAGGTTGTACCCTAACCAGGAGAAAAGCTATGCTTTCACGCATCCGTTCACAGTCAGGTTTCACCCTGATCGAATTGATCATCATCATCGTCGTGCTGGGAATCCTCGCCGCCGTTGCAATTCCGAAGTATCAGGACATTACGAACGAGGCCAAGACGGCGGCCTGTAAGGGCGCGCTGGGCAGTCTGCGCAGCGGCGTCTCGATTTACTATGCAACCCAGATTGTCAGGACCGGCACGCCGACTTGGCCGCCGATAGACAGTCTGCGTAGCATTGGGACGGTGATGATTCAGAGCCTGCCGGCCAATCCCTATCAACTCGCCACCAGCGCCCCAGATTCCATTGTTACTGGTGTTACCAAGGGCACTGTCGTTGGAGTCAGAGGCGGCTGGGCGTACAAGCCGTCCACCGGCGAAATCTGGGCGAACACGACCAACGGTGGCGCGAATAGCTGGTAGTATGATGTTCAGGAATCCGCGGAGCCAGGCTTGTTCCGGCTTCACGCTGATAGAACTGATCATCATAATTGTCGTGCTCGGAATACTGGCGACCTTTTCAATTGCCAAGTACTCCGACTTCCTGCAGGAGTCGAAGATTGCCGCGACGCGCAGCGAAATGACGACGATCAAGCGCGCGATTGTCGGCAATCCTCAGATAATCGCGGGCGGGCATTACATTGATGTCGGTTTTGCGGGCAATGTCGGACATCCACCGGCACAATTGGTTGAACTGGTTCGTAAGCCGGACACCCTTTCGGCATACAACGTGATTTCGCGGCTCGGTTGGAACGGTCCCTATCTCGACTCGGCAGGCGGTGACTATCTGAAAGATGCCTGGGGTCAAGACTACGCCTATGATCCAGCGGCGCGGACGATCACTTCGGTCGGATCCGGCGCCAATATCGTAGTGAGTTTCTGATATGCGCTTACAGTCCAATCAGAGCGGCTTCACGCTCGTGGAAGTGATCATGGTGATCGTCATCCTGGGAATCCTCGCAGCAGTGGCAATGAAGACTCTCGACAGTGGTCTCGAAACGTCACGTGTCGAAGAAACCCGACGCGAACTAGACCAACTTGCCCTGGCAATCAGCGGTAATCCGGAACTCTTCTCCAACGGTTTCCGCACCGACTTCGGCTATGTTGGCGATGTTGGTTCAATGCCAGCGACTCTCGATGCTTTGGTTCAGAATCCCGGCTATGCCACTTGGAAAGGGCCATATATTAAGTCGGACTACAGCGGTTTCCCGGATGATTACAAACGCGACGCTTGGGGACAGATGTACGTGTATTCCGGTTCCACGACGATCAAATCAGTTGGCGGTGCGCCGGACACGTTGACGCGCATTTTGACTTCGGCAACGAGTGATCTGACAGCTAACGCCGTCACAGCCCTGATCACCGATGGCGCCGGCAATCCTCCGGGGGACTCGGCCTCCAGAGTCAGAGTGGTATTAAGCTATCCAAATGGCGCCGGGGGAACCAATGATTCCACCTTGATTCCCAACTCATCCGGAATGGTCACCTTTGCCAATTGCGTACCAGTCGGGAATCGAACGATCAGGGCTGTCTATGTTGCCACCGATGATACCGTACAGACGATGGTATGTGTCTTGCCTAAGTCAGCAGTTCAGTCCAGTCTCCGTTTTCCGGGCGCACTTTGGGCAGCTAGCGGAGGCGGTGGTTCACCAACGAATCTGCAATACGTTGAAGGGAGTGCCGTTGTCTCAGGGGCGGGCAATGCCGATCTGGAATTTGCGATCGAAAACCCAACCACAGGCGCAAAGCATATTACCACAGTAACGTTAACCTATTCCAAGACGGCATATTATCAAATCGTGAAATGGGGGAGTCTTACCGTTTTCGACAATAGCAGTCCTCGTGCCGGCAGCGGCGAAACGGTAGCTTTTAGCAGCGGGCAAACAATTGGCGGTTACGGGCAGATGATCACGATACAAGTAACCAATTTCAAATCCGTCCCCTCTGGGGTTGGATCAGATGTCGATATGTCCAGCACTCAGATCACGGCAACATTCTCTGATGGATCGACGATAACTTTTACGACCCCATAGGGAGAACCATGACCGTAGTAGCCGAGACGCCCCAAATTCCACAACTTCCGGTTGACGAGAAACTCGCGCCCGGGCCAGTGACACCGACGCTGGCGGCGAAAATTCATTCCGGCAGGCTGTATCTTGAGTTGGGCGCTGACTACCTGCTTTGGGGACTTGTCGACAAGAGACCTTTCAAGAACGCGAAAACGCTTACGGGCGCATTCACCGACGCACACCTCAATGATTTCAGCATCCAAGCGAGCTATGTAAATGAGATAATCGCCAAGTCTGAGTTACAGCATGGCGAAGTCGACCTGTTTCTGTCGTTGCCGGACGCAATGCTCCGGTCGTTCTTTGTTCCGGTTGTTCCCCAAAACGAGCTGAAGCAGGTTGTGCTTTGGGAAGCGGGCAAAGTTTTTCCATTTGGTTTGCACGGCGAGCTTTTTGCCTGGAGGATTGTCAATTCGGTCGAATGGAGTGGTATCCGCAAATATCAAATCCAAGTTGCGGCTGTGCCGTCCGCCAAAGTGACTCCGCTCTGCGAATTGCTCACTGCAAAAGGCCTGACAGTCAATCGCGTGACACTCACGGCGCTGGCCTGGGAACCTATACTTGGGAGTCTTACCGCTTCTGCAAAGACTCCTGCCACCTCCTGCACAGCCGTCGTACGGCTACTTGGCAATCGCCTCAGCGTTTTTTGCTTCCATTGTGGCGCCCTTGAATTCGTGAGAGAGAACACAATTGAATTATCGGAAGGCGGGGGAGAATTCGAAGCGAGCCTGCGTTATCTCGACGGATCGGCTTCGGCGCCCCTGTTCGACCCTATCGCATATCAGGCAATTGACCCGCATGTAGTCTCGCGAATGGTGCTGGACAATCTTGACTACTACTACGGACGTTTTACCCAGCGAACCGTCGACACAATCGTACTGGCCGTACCGCCAGAACAGCATCAACCGATTGCCGAAGCTCTTAAGGAATCGCTTGGCGTGCCAGTGCACGTAGCTTTCGGCCATGCCGAAGCGAAAACAGCAAGCGACGCGCTGTCGCAAAATCTCTTGGCGCCAGCCTATCGTAAGAAGCTACGCCGCAGCAAGCAGCTTGATCTTCTGCCGACTCAGATTCGCCTGGCCGCTCAGCAGCGGGCGCGTTTCAAATACTCGTTGTATGCCGCAACGCTGGCCCTGACGGCGGCGTTGTTAGTAAGCATTTTTCAGTTTATCATTCTGGGTGGTCTGGACAACGAAGAAGGGCGATTGCGTTCAACGTTGGACGGCATCAAGAACTCGGCGCCTTATCGGGAAATAGCGACTGAGGTCAGTGACCAGACCCAGTGGCAGTCACAACTGGCGCAATTTAGCAATACATCATCCGAGCATTCGCGGATCCTAAGAGCTCTCAGCAACTTCACGCCGCCGGACATTTTCCTGACCGGCATCAATATTCAAGTGACCCAGGATGCAGGTGGCCACTCGATCAATTCGGTGTCGGTGGCCGGATTTGTCAAGGACAGTGGTCGTTACCTAGAGTTGCGTTTAGCCGAGTACCTAAAAACACTGATGAATTTCCCCGGCTGTCACAGAGTAGAGCTAAGCAATCAGAATACAACGATCAGTAACGAGGGAAAGCGATTGGTATTTAGCGTAGCCATGGAGTTGGGTAGTTGAAAGCATTCATTAGACAATCCTTTTTGTTCCTCTGGTATGGAGAACCATTCCGTCTGTGTTTTTTCAGAATGATATTCACGGTTTGGCGACTAGTAGCCTCGCTCGATCAGGAGGCCAATACCGCCAGACAGTTCCTGATGAATTCCGCACAAATTATGGAGAAACAGGGCTGGCCACGGCAACGACGTGACCTGCTCACAAACCTGTGCCGGGTTGATTCACTGGAGACCTTCGTCGACCGACTGGCAGCGGATTTCAGCCGCTTTGGTGTCAGTCACACCGAGTTTGCGCCCGATCTCAACGAGTTGCTGAAAGAGAACCGGATTCCCTTTGGCGGCATTATGCTCACCGGAGGGAAATTCGAAGCACGTTGTCAGGGGCGTTTCCTCAGTTTGGGCAAGGCGCTCGAATACCTTGAGCAGCAACCCTATTTCGTGGATCTGCATTCTATGAACATCGCTTACAACGAAGCGACTAATCCGGAAGTGCTTTGCACCATGAATTTTGCCGTGTACCTGCGTGATCGGGAGGCGACACA
>JAPLUP010000533.1 GCA_026397575.1 Candidatus Zixiibacteriota bacterium | reverse complement strand
GGGATTCAAAGTCGGGAAGTCGGAAGAATGAGTAGTGCCCGCCACATAGGCATTGCCGTTGCCATCGACCGCGATGCCGTATCCCTGCTCCCAGTCTCCCCCCCCGAGGTAAGTGCTGTAGGACAGCACGACTGAGGAGGTACCCAGCGCCTGCCGACTCGAACCACCCGTCGTGAGCTGAGTCGAACCACCCGTCGTGAGCTGAGTCGAACGATCGGCTTCAAATCCAATTGTCTTCTCGGATAATTGCGTGAAGCTACCGGTGCCAGACAAAACACCATTCGTAGGAGTCTTTATTGCAGCTATCATGTCGCCCCATTTGGTTGTCACGACCGTTCTGCCATCAGCATCAATTGAAGTCTTTTCCGCGCCTTCGTAGGCAACCTTGATCTGAGCGATATCCGCACCCGGCGCGACGATAAACTCGTAAGCCGCCTGACCGTTGCCGTCGCCGGAGTATTTCAAATCGATGCCGGGATAGATGTCTTTGAGCATGATCGCTTCGTAGTTGGGCACATCGGTGTGCCATTTGGACGGATCATTGCCGAGGAAGTAGTTGCACTTGTACTCCATTTGTCCTTCGCCGAGAACTTCGGGGTTTGGATTTGCGCCGCGGAATTTGGCGGTCAAGACAAGCTGCTCCACCGAGTCTTTTTCTTGCGTGTCGCGAGGTAGGATAGGCATTCCTGCCTGTCCGGGGTCAGACAAGAATGTCCGACCTACCGAAGCTGGATTCCAGCTTTCGCTGGAATGACCCATATCCCTCTCCCCTGTCTTCGACCACCCCTCTCCCTCTGGGAGAGAGGACGGGGGTGAGGGAATGCGCCGGGTGAATTGATACGTTACGCCTTCTTTGGTGAACCACATCGTGGCCCCACCGGCATTGGCGCGAAACAAGGCGCGGTCATCCCACTGACCCATATTCTTGGTGAATACCAGCGGCATCTGGTTCATTTTCTGGATAGTGGTGGATGAATTCGGAGTTGTCGTTGCCGTCAGGGTACAAACCAGAAGCAACGACAGGATCGTCAGAATCAAACCTTCTCTGCAAAGCATGTCAACCTCCCACAGGTGCACGGGTAAGACGACGGTTGCGTTATATAGTCAAAGACTAAGTAAGATAGTGCAATTGAACCAGTTTGTCAATCCAATTTCAGCGATTTAACGATATTCCTCGGTCCGCCACTCCCCCAAAATGCGATTGACACCGAATTCCTCAATATCTATATTCGCGAAGGTTTTACAGAAAAGGAGTAACGGTTGTTATGGCATCAGTCAACAAAGCCATTCTCATAGGAAATCTCGGTCGCGATCCGGACTTGCGCTATACCCCGTCCGGCATGGCTGTCTGTAACTTTTCCATAGCCACTTCCAGAAAATGGCGCGACAAACAGACCAATGAGTTGAAAGAATCGACCAACTGGCACAGAATCGTGCTGTGGGACAAACAGGCGGAACTGGCCAAACAGTATCTCACCAAGGGCTCGTCGGTTTACATTGAAGGCCGAATTGAGACCCGCTCTTGGGATGATAACGGCGTCAAGAAGTACATGACCGAAATCATCGGACAACGGCTGGAATTCTTGAGTAAACGCGGTGCTGAATCGACCGGCGAGCATGATGCTCCGCCACCACCGGAAGCCGATGCTGCCCCACCGTTGACCGAGGAAGATGACGATCTCCCGTTCTAAAAAAATCAATTCGCTCTTGTTTTTCTCAGGGCTGGGAGTCGCTCTCCCCGCCCTGTTTCTCTATTGGCAAACTTCCTATCCGTCCGTCGCCTACATCGACTCCGGCGAACTCGCGGTTGTTAACTGGACTCTCGGCATCACCCATCCGACCGGATATCCGCTCTATACCTTGATCGGGCGGCTGTTTGCGCTGTTGCCGATCGAACTGATCAAGACGCAGATACTACTTGGAATGCTCTGCACGACAGCGGCAGTACTCATCATATCTCTAATATACCATGATC
>JAPLUP010000488.1 GCA_026397575.1 Candidatus Zixiibacteriota bacterium | reverse complement strand
CCGCCGTTGGTGTGAACAAAATCGAGGACGCGCTCGAAGTCACTCTCCTGCAATCCTCGCTCAAGAATCTTGATGATGCTCTGTCGCGTGCGTGTCTGGCTTTTTCCGAATGAATAAATCAACGGCAAGGTGATTTTGCCTTGGACAAGATCGTTGCCCGGTTTCTTACCGGTGCGTTTTTGTTCACCCACGAAGTCCAACAAATCATCGGCGATCTGGAAGGCACAGCCGGCATGTTCACCGAAATTTGCCAGCCGACCCACCATAGAGGCCGGTGCGCCATGTAATAACGGTGGTGAGACGGCCGAAGTCTGGAACAGAGAAGCCGTTTTGTCAGCGATGATCTTTAGGTATTCTTCTTCCGTGAGCTCATAGTTGAACGATTCTTCGATCTGGCGCAATTCACCGACCGCAACCCGTTCGGTGGCCATCGAGACTCGCCGTAGCATCTCCGTGGAGCCGGTTTTGACCAACAGCGTAAACGCCTTGGCGAAAAAGTAGTCGCCCATCAGGACCGAAATCAGGTTATTCCATTTGCTGTTGACCGTCAACTCTCCGCGCCGAGTTTCGGATTCGTCGATTACATCGTCATGCAGCAGCGTTGCAGTGTGAATCATTTCAACCGCCAACGCCGCTTCGACCAGATAGGGGGACTTAAACCCGGTCGTCTTGCTGATCAGGAAAGTGAAGAGTGGGCGCAGTCGCTTGCCGCGACTGGCGAGGATATGTCGGGAAATGGCGAAAATCAGTGGCGACTGATTTTTGAGCGTCTTGGCCTCCAGCCGGGTAAACCGCTGCAGGTCCGCCTCAATCGGTTTTGCCAGTTCCTTTAGTTCCGCGCTCTTGAGCATCGTTACGAAAGTAGCATTTTCGGGTATACGCGTCAATCATTTTATCGTAGTACGCAGAATGCTAACGATTCGTGAGTTCAAGCGGAACTCTCTTGCAAACGCTTCGGAAGCGGGGGAGCAAACGTGCGACAGTAGCGACAACGAGACCACCGCAGATTGTCGAGTTGCAGAATTATCATCGAAGTACTGTCTCCATATAGAAGCTCGCACGTAATGGTCGGATTGACATAAGTAAAATCGTTCAACTCAAACCGGAAAGTCGTCGTGCTTGCTGGAGAACTGCGAAACGAACGGCTATGGGGCGTAGAGAATCGTCGTGCGTCGGCGCGAGTGACGAAGGAGAGCACGACAAAGACAAGTATGGCGATTACTTCAGGTCAGTCTTAGAGTTAGCGTGCGACTTTCTGCTGAGATTTCAAGTGATCTTGTTCCTCGCCTGCAACTTATCCAAAGCACGTTTGTACCACAAATTGTGCAGGCGAGTGCAAAGATAGTTATCCCGATTGACGCAGCTTATTCCTGAACTGCCGATTTTTGCGCACGGAACCTATTCAGTTTGAAACGGTTGCCTCACCGAACTCAGTGGTTTCGTGAGTATTGACGCAGTTCCGGCAGGGAAATTGCACTAAATCGGATGTCTCGCTTGACAAATGGCGAGTTGCAACGTTAATTTCATGTAGCTTAAGGAGAATCAGAGAGGTTTTATCGACCGATAGGTAAAGTGTAATTCCGCTGCGGCGGAAGGACATCGAACAGACAGAGCATTGTGGAGCGCCGGTTTTTTGTTTACATCGACGTTGCCGGTTTTTATACTACAAAGCTCAAACAGAAGGTCGATAGAACGATGTTGCGATTCAGTATCTTAACTCTCCTTGCACTCCTCTTGACCCTGACTCCCGCTCGGGCGTCCGCTTCAGCGACTGCTGCCATATCGTTACTATCTGCTTCAGATAACGGCTTGGCGTTCAAAGCCAGTTTTGGTGATTCTTCGTCTTCCGTAAACAAGGCGGTTGCCGGAGAATATGCCGGCGTCGTTTCGACAATTGGTATTCCGATCGAAGAGACTTCATCCATAAACTCGCATGTAATCTGCTTCCTGGCGCCTTCCGGAACCAAGCCGCGACTGGTTTCAAGCGCTTTGACTCTGGGCGCCCAAGTTTCAGCGCCGTCGGTGGAAGTGTCCATCGGTGATTCGTTGCTCCAAGTCAGACTGGGCAAGATCGTACTCGTGCGCTCGAAAATGCTGGGCAAGGTTATTATACCGGACGTTGTACGTCAGGGATCGGAGTGGCGTAAAGTGATTGGGGCTGATGTCAACATTCAATTTGCGGGGACGGCACAAACGATCAAATGCAATCCGGACGGCCGTTTAGACCAGATTATTAACGACTTGGCGATTAACGGACAGCAGGCGTCGGCTTGGTATCCGAAGGTTGCGGCGCCACAGGAAACTGCAATCTACAACCCGTTTGCGCTGTCGACTAACTGGGTGCGCATCGCGATTAAGGCACGCGGAATATACAAGCTCAATCGCACCGATCTCTCGACCGCCGGTGTCAACGTCGCGGCCATTGACCCGCGCACACTTCGGCTGTTCCATGGCAGCGGCAAGGTGTTGCCCACATCCAACTTTGTGCTGCGCGATTCTCTTGAGGAGATGGCGATTGCCGTAAATGGTGAAGATGACGGCGTGTTTGGCGGCGACGATTTCATCATGTTCTACGCCAATGGTTCCGACTTCTGGGATTGGTCTGA
>JAPLUP010000226.1 GCA_026397575.1 Candidatus Zixiibacteriota bacterium | reverse complement strand
ATAACTTGTCATTTGATGAATCTCAGGAAACTGTCTCTCTGGCTCGCTCTCGGCGTTATTGCGCTGCTTGTCGTGGCGGTGGTGTTGATCAAGATTCTGGTATCGCCGAGCACGGTGGCCGCCCAGATCACGCCACGCCTTGAAGGCATTTTCGACCGCCCGGTAGAGATCGGTCAGACCGAGCTGACAATCTTCTCCGGTGTCGGCGTGCGTATCCATGACATCAAGGTTCAAAATCCACCGCCATTTGCAAACATCCCGTTGGCGAGTGTCGCGGCGATCGACATCAAGCTGAAACTCTTGCCGCTTCTGGTGGGGAATCTGCAGTTGAAAGAGATCAACATCCTCGGCGGTCAACTCTACTTGGTGAAGGACTCCACCGGCGACGGCAATCTGACGGCTCTGTCGCTGGAGCGCCTGCGCAAGGCAGCGCAAGGCGACGATGAAAACGAACTGGTCTGCCGCAGGATCGGGCTGCAAAACGGGCGGTTGCTGTACCGCAATGATTCCACCGGTACCCGCCTGGTATTGGGTAAGATTGACGCCCACCTGGAGATCGGCAGGGGGACTCAACCCCAGGTTGAAAGTGATCTACGCATCGATTCGCTGTTCCTGTGGTCTGGTTTTGGTAACTTCCTTGTCAGCACAAGGGCAGGCGAGTTGACATGGCAGGGGAGCTATGCGCTGGCTTCCGACTCACTCATCATCGACCGCTGCGACTGGCGTTTCGATAAGATCAGCGGGCGACTCGATGGCGCTATCGCCAAACCGACCAGCGAGCCATACTTCAATATGCACGTTCTTTCCGAACACACCGATTTGGTCGACTGCTACGACTCCCGCATCATCGCGGCTATTCCTGTCGTACGCGACATGCAACTCGGCGGCGACCTTCGCATCGACATCGCTTTGCGTGGCGGCCTCCGCGACAGCAGGACAACGACCGTACGTGGCAAGATTACCGTAACCAATGCTACTGCGAAACTTCCCCACAATGACGTGACCCTGAAAGCAAAGCTGGTGGAAAGCGATTTTAACGAGCAATCGCTCTCCGTGTTCACCCAAGAAGCCACCATCAGCGCCGCGCCGGCACTGTTGCGCGTGGCCGTTGATGATTTCCGTGCGCCGACGATTTCCGGCGAATTGCAGTTGTTGTGCGATGCCGACTTTCTCGGTCGTCTGCTTGGTCTCGATAGAAGCAAACAGCTTTCCGGTAATGTCAGTGTTTCACTGTCCGGCTTCGTGAAGTCGGCTGATCGTGAGCAAGCGCGACTGTTCGGCTCCGTTTCTTTGAGTGGGCTGTCCTATCACGACCCCAACGAGAGGCTGGCAATTGACACTCTGAATCTTGATCTCAATTTGACCGGCAACGATGCCGATCTCTCGCGTTTTGAGCTGTCATTAGGCGGTTACAAAGTGCAATTGAACGGCAAGCTGACTGACCTTGCTCCGTATCTGGCTTCACAGCGAAAACCGCACAAACGCCCGCGGTTCGATTTCGCCTGTAGCGCCGACTCGTTTGCCCTCGGACTTCTGGCTGAAGGGTATCGAGGTTCAGGTGACACGACGACGATTCTGCGGCTGCTCGATTTCTTCTCCGACTTTGATTCTCATGGATCCCTACAAATCGGCAACGGTCTTGTTGCCGGCGTCGTGTTTGACGATCTCCAAGCGAGTGTCTCTGTCGTAAACCGGATCGTTTCATCCGATTCGCTCACTTGCGATATGTTCGGCAGAACGGCTGACGTCGATGTCGTTGTTGATCTCAACGACCTGCTTGTTCCTGAGTTTGATCTCGACTACGTTGGCGCCGGAATTGAAGCAAACGATTTCCTGACAGGGCTGACGCGGTTCGCGGATCATCTCTACGGTCGCATGGACGTGCAGGCCAGCTTCAAAGGTAGAGGACTGTTGCAGGATGAGATCCTGTCGTCCTTAACCGTCAACGGCAAAGCTAAACTGAGCGATGGCAAAGTCGTCAACCTGAACGCCGCCGACGTGTTTGTTTCCCGGTTTGGACTGGATGCTCTGCAACACGGTGAGTTTGATGACCTCCAAACCGGCTTTTCCGTCGAAAACAGGTCTCTCCAGTTCAATCCTCTTACAATCAAGGCAGGCAAGCTCGTATATCAAATCGAGGGCGCGGTTGATTTCGACGGTGGCTTCGACTGTCGCGTAACGCGCACGCTCTCCAAGGATGATGCGCGTACGTTGTCGGAGCATCCGGATGCCATTGGTCTTGCGACCGGCCGCAACTTTGGCAGAGCGGTCTTCCGGTTAACCGGAGGCGCCGACACCGCCTTCGTTCAGCTTGAGGCGCTTCTGCCGAAAGACTGAACTCTCGTACAACATTTGCCGATAATTGTGAATACATGATTAGAGATGACTTCAAAGCCATTTATCGCAACGACCCTGCCGCTCGCGGTCTGGAACCGATTCTTTACGCCGGTCTTCACGCTATTTTTTGGCAACGGGTGGCGCACCGCCTTTACAAATGGAAGCTGCGTTTTATCGCCCGCCTGATTTCGCAACTGACACGCTTTTTCACCGGCATCGAAATCCATCCGGG
>JAPLUP010000086.1 GCA_026397575.1 Candidatus Zixiibacteriota bacterium | reverse complement strand
CCAAGCGGCAAATACACCGAGGGCAATCATCGCCATCACCAGGTATTTGACCTTGACCGGAAACAAGAACCAGACGTACACGATCCGATTCGGGTAGAGCACGGCAAACGCTACCAGCACCGCGAAAATTGCACCCGAAGCACCAATGGTCGGAACAGTGCTGTTGAGCGTCAGCAGGAACGTGATTATCCCGGCGCCGATGCCGCAAATGAAATAGAATTTAAGAAACTCCCTCGTTCCCCATTGCCGTTCCAAATCGCTACCGAACATCCAGAGAGTCAGCATGTTGAAGAAAATGTGGAAGAACCCGCCATGAAGGAACATGTAAGTCAGCGGCTGCCAGAGAGTGAGCCGATGAGTAATGTCGTACGGCACCAACCCAAAGGTGCGTGCCAATCCGGCGTTCGGCATCGCCATCTGGAGGACAAAAATCGCGGCGTTGGCAATCAGCAGATACATGATGCCCGGGGTGATTCCTTGCTGCATCCCGAAGCTTGACCAACTGCTGTTGTGAGATTGCTGATTTCGATACATGCGCGCCATCTATAAGTAATATCGGTAGTCCAGTGCCTACATTATAAGCATCTAACGACGGTTTGACAAGAAAGAAGCAAGATTATTGCGGTCGAACGGCTTATCCATTTCCGTCGGCCTCGCGCGCAAACCGAAAACGCGTCGTTACGGGAAGACCGGAAACATCTTCCCTGTCGAAGGTAATACGATGCCCCAAGCCAAACGGTGAAACAATCTCACCGCTCCGACGAATACCGACACTGTCAGAGCTTCGCCAACTCCTTCTTGATGCAACGGTCCTGCACCATCATTAGACCGGCCACCTGCGCTCTTAGCGCGCCGGCTTCGTTGACGACGCCTTCCTGCAGCCAGATGGCTTTTGCCCCGACTTTGATCGCCTCATCAATAATGGGGTCGGTCTGATCGGACCGACGGAAAACATCGACGATATCAATGTCTCCGCCGATCGCGCCCAAGCTTGGATAGGCTTTTCGTCCCAGAATCTCACTTTCCTGCGGATTCACCGGAATAACCTCGTAGCCCCGGTCGATCAGATATTGGGACACTCGATATGCGGGCCGATCGGGATTTCCCGAAAGACCGACCACCGCAATCCGCCGCGAACGCCGCAAGAGGTCGTTTATCTCTAACTGAGAAGGATTCTGGAAACTCATACATTCATGCCAGAAACTTGTTGACCTTATCCTGCAGCATTTTCTTCGGTACGGCGCCAATTACTTGATCCTGCACCTTGCCTCCCTTGAAAAACAGCAACGTCGGAATCGACATGACACTGTACTGAGAAGCCGTCTTACTGTTGGAATCAACATCCACCTTGACGACCTTCAATTTCCCGGTATACTCGGCTGCGATTTGATCAAGAACCGGAGCAATCATCTTGCAAGGACCGCACCATTCCGCCCAAAAATCAACGATCACCGGAAGATCGCTTTGGACTACCTCGGAAGCAAAGGTCGCATCAGAAACCGCTGTGGCATTGGACATGAATCTTCTCCTCGCTTTCTATCAATCAACTGTTAACACCTACTGAGTTCATAGAACGACCGCATTTCACTTTTGTTCCAACATCAGGCCGCGTACGAGTCCAATCGGAATGCTTCCGTACGACAACAGGCGGTCGTGGAATTCCTTCAGATTATACTCGCCACCCTGTCGCCTGCGGTAGTCATCCCGCAGGCGTAGGATTTCCATTTTGCCGACAATGTAGCTCATGGGCTGAGTTGGCGACTGCGTGTAACGCTTGACCTCGGCCTCGGCATTAACCCGTTCCAGCTTGGCCGTATCGACCAGCAGACTAACCGCATCGTCGAAACTCATGGTTCCATCATGCAAACCGACATCAATAACCACCCGACAGGCGCGCCATAACTGCATCGCCAACTGTATCAGCCGCGTCTGAGCATCGGGATAGTAACCGGTCTCGTGCATCATCTCCTCGCAATAAAGCGCCCATCCTTCGACGAACACCGAAGTGCCAAACAGCTTGCGCACGTTGGACGAAATCTGATTTGCGCGCTGCAATTGCAGGTGATGCCCCGGATAGGCCTCATGCAAAGACACAACTAACGCCTGATACTTGTTATGTCCGCGCTGTTGCTGCTTCTGAGACTCCGGCGGCGCCTTCTTATCAATCGGCGTCACCCAGAAGAAGCCTTGCTGGTCAATGTCA
>JAPLUP010000004.1 GCA_026397575.1 Candidatus Zixiibacteriota bacterium | reverse complement strand
CAGCTTCCTCGAGGGAAAAACCAACCACTCGCTGATGGCGGTCAAGTCGAAAATCGTGGAGATAGAGAATATCTACGCCAGTTCCGCAGTCGCCGAGGATGTACTTGAGCAAGACCGGATAACAACCTATCTCTCCTGCCCACTCTTGATCCGCGGGCGCGTGATCGGCGTTCTCAATATGCAGCGCGCAAACGTCCATCACGAATTTGCGACCGGCGAACTGCAATCACTAAAAGTAATCGCTTCCAAGGCGGCCTATGCGATCAGCAACTCGAAGCTTTACGATGACCTCGAGAAGGCGTATCTTTCCACGATCATGGCGCTGGCCAACGCGGTCGAAGCGCGCGATCGATATACCAGTGGTCATACGGTGCGCGTGACCTATCTTGCCGAGTTGATTGCCAGGGAATTCGGCTGGGACGAAGAGCGGATGTTCATCCTCTCGATGGGTTGCTCGCTTCACGATATCGGCAAGATTGGTGTGCCCGACTCCATCCTCAACAAACCCGGTTTCCTCAATCAGCGTGAGATGACGATAATGCGCAAACATACCGAGCTTGGCGCGCGAATCGTTGAAGGCATCGATTTCCTGAGACCCTGCCTCCCCTATATCACCGCGCATCACGAGTGGTGGGACGGCGGCGGCTATCCCAGTGGACTAAAAGACGAAGGGATCCCCAAAGAGGGACGCATTCTGGCTGTGGCCGATTCATTCGATGCCATGGTCACCGACAGACCTTATCGCCGCAGCCGTTCGATCGAGCAGGCAGTCCAGGAATTAGTCGATTTCTCCGGCAAGCAGTTTGACCCTGCGATTGTAGAAATCTTCCTCGAAGCACTCAACAAGCATCGTGAGAAGATTGAAGTGATTTACGGGGCTGCCGTTTCCGATCGCAGTTTCAAAACGGCACCGGTGAAAACGTAAGCAGGAAGATCGCCATCGCCACCCATCCCGTCCAGCGACAACGTTGTTCCAAGGGCTGATAGTCATTCAACGTCGGCGGATGACCAAATCGGATCACGAAGAAAATCATTATCGCCCAAATCCACCAGCCCTGCCAGACAAATCCCAGACCGATCAAAACGACAAACACACCGCGTGAAACCAGACGATGCCAGCGCGGCGATAAGGCGTAGATGATGTGTCCGCCGTCGAGTTGACCCACGGGAAGCAGATTCAGCATGGTGATCACCAGACCGACCCAGGCAGCGAACAACATCGGATTATCCTGCAGAAAAATGTTGTAGCCGTCCGGGATGGACGCGGGAATTACAATCGCCTGCGCCAAACGCATAATCAGCGGCTCCACCAATTTCGGCACATCCAGCCCCGTGGGCATAGGATGAATCACAACATTGGCGAGCCCGAAAAATAGAAACACCAGAGCCACCACGAACCCGGCGATGGGTCCGTAAGCGCCCACTTCCAGCAGATCCCGGCGCGAAGGAAACGGCGAATTCGACTTGATGAACGCCCCGAAGGTTCCAATCGCCGAGGGAGCGGGCAGGAAGTATGGCAGCGAGACGCGAATTCCCCTTCGGCGCGCCGCCAAGTAATGGCCGAACTCGTGAAACAGAAGAATCAAGAGCAGCGGCGTGGCGAATTTCTGCCAGCGGAGGATGATGCTAAAATCGCGAAAGACTTTACTACCTTCAATTATCCAAGCGGGCACAATCGACACCGAGATCGCCGTCGCTACAAACAGCACGATGTTGAGCCAGGGGATACGCCGTTGCGCGGGGAAAATACTAACGTTTACGACTGCTCCGTTCTGGGACACCTTCAGAGCATATCCGAGCGCCTTCAGTTCCACGGCCAGGACCGAACGCCAGCCGTCGGTGCTCTCGACAATCGTCCCCCGCAGATTGACTTCTTGCCCTCGGGAATAATAGCCGTCCACGGACACGTGTCGGCTAACGAGAGTGACGATTGTTTCAATAGTACTGGCGGCAACAGGCGAATTCATGTCATTCCTTCAACACTTTCAGGCGGCACCGGTTCCTGCTTTCGAGTACGAGCCATTAGTGCTTTCAAGATACGAATGTCAGTTTGCCAACGCCATTGCAAAAAGCTCTCCGGAAACTGTTGAAAAAGCTCGGAATTGTCATTGCGAGGAGTCCCGCAGTTGCGGGACGACGAAGCAATCTGCCCGCCAACATCGGAAGAGCGCAAATCGAGATTGCTTCGTCGTGCTCCACACCC
>JAPLUP010000047.1 GCA_026397575.1 Candidatus Zixiibacteriota bacterium | reverse complement strand
TAACTGAAATTGCGAAAAAAGCGTAGGCATGTCGGACGACAAAATTGCCCAGATCGTCGCCGAGGCAAGAGCCGAAATCGCCCAGTGCAATTCAGCCGATCAGATAGAGTCTCTTCGCGTTAAGTATCTCGGCAGAAAGAGCGCCGTGGTCGCGGTTCTGCGGGGGCTGAAAGACCTTGATGGCGAACAGCGTAAAGCTGTCGGCCAGCAGGCGAACGAAGCCAAGGAGCAGATCGAACTGCTCCTCGCCGATCATCTGCAATCGCTTGGTGGCGCCAAATCCAGTCAGAATGCCGGTCTCGACTACACTCTGCCCGGCAAGCGCTATCCTGAGGGCAAGCTTCATCCGATCACCCGTACACTAAACGAAATAATCGATATCTTCTATGGCATGGGTTTCGAAGTTGCCCTGGGTCCCGAAGTCGAAACGGAATACTATAATTTTGGCGCGCTGAATTTCCCCCCTGATCATCCGGCGCGCGATATGCAAGACACTTTCTATGTTGGCAAAGATACTCTCTTGCGCACTCATACTTCGCCTGTTCAGATTCGCGAATTTGAGAAACGCAAGCCGCCGATACGGATTGTTGCTCCGGGACGGTCCTATCGCCAGGAGGCAATCAGCGCTCGCGCCTACTGCGTGTTTCACCAGCTTGAGGGCTTCTACGTCGATCACGACGTCACTTTCGCCGATCTCAAGGGGGTACTGGTCGCTTTCGCACAGACCTACTTCGGAGATGACGTCAAGATGCGCTTTCGCCCCAGTTTCTTTCCGTTCACCGAGCCTTCGGCGGAAGTAGACATTTCCTGCTTCCTCTGCGGCGGCAAGGGGTGTCGCATTTGCAAACACGAGGGCTGGCTTGAGATTCTTGGCTGCGGCATGATCGATCCAAATGTGTTCAAGTCAGTGAATTACGATCCCGAAGTTTATAGTGGCTATGCTTTCGGCATGGGCATTGAGCGGATTGCCATGCTCAAGTACCGAATCGATGATATTCGTCTGTTTTTCAATAACGATATTCGTTTCCTGAGACAGTTTTAGAGGTTCGTCGACTGATGCAGATTTCCTACAACTGGCTTCGCGAATTGGTTGATTTCGGTTGGGATGCGCAAACACTGGCATCAAAACTGACGCTGATCGGAACCGCCGTCGAGTCGGTGCAACCCGTGTCGACCAACCTTGAAAATGTCGTTGTCGGTAAGATTCTCACCGTGGAACCGCATCCGCACGCGCCCGGCTTGAAAGTCTGCAAGGTTGAACTGGGACATGATGTGCAGATGAACGTCGTCTGTGGTGCGCCCAACGTCAAAGTCGGCATGAAATCGCCACTCGCCTTGTCGGGGGCTGTTCTTAAAGATGGCTTGCGCATCCAGAGCGTCGACAAGCACGGAGTCGTATCAGAGGGCATGCTTTGCAGTCAGGCTGAACTGGGCATCTCCGAAGACCACTCCGGCATTATGGAACTTGAATCGACGGCCAAAGCCGGTTTCGATCTCAAGACGGCGCTAAGTCTTGATGACGTCTCGCTCAGTTTTGACTTGACCCCCAATCGGGCCGACAGTCTTTCGGCCATTGGCATTGCCCGCGACATTGCCGCACTCTCTGGCAGCCCGGTAAAACGTCCGACAACGGAGATAAGAGAAATCGCCGACAAAGCCGCCGCTGTCGTTGATGTCTCAATCGAGGATCCGATTGGTTGTCCTCGCTATGCAGCGCGCGTGATAAAAGGCGTCAAGATCGGCCGCTCGCCCTGGTGGATGCAACAGCGTTTGCTGGCATCGGGCATACGCGCCATCAATAGCATTGTTGATATCACAAACTACGTGATGCTTGAATACGGCCACCCGCTGCACGCGTTCGATTTTGCCAACTTCGCACAGCCGAAGGTGCTGGTGCGTCGCGCTACCGAGGGGGAGGTGTTTCGTACCCTTGACGGTGTGGATCGCAAGCTGAATAGCGATGTTCTGCTGGTCACCGACGGTGTAAAACCGGTTGCCATTGCGGGAATTATGGGTGGCGAATTCTCCGAAGTGGCCGAAAAGACGACCGACATTCTCCTGGAGAGCGCTTACTTTGATCCGTCGGTAATACGACGCGGTCGCAAGTATCTTGGTCTGCAGTCGGAAAGTCAGACTCGCTTCGAGCGCGGCGCCGATCCCAATATCGTCCCGACGGCGTTGGATCGTGTCGCCAGTTTGATAGAGCGGCTCGCCGGTGGTCGTGTATTGGCTGGTACTGTGGATGTCTATCCTCAGAAGATACATCCGGTCAAGTTGGAGTTGCGTCCCAGTCGCGTAAACCAAATCCTCGCTACCGAAATGAGCGCTCCGATGATGATCGACATCCTGCATGCGCTCGAGTTCAGGGTTCTTCCCGGTAAGAACTTGACCGTCGAAGTGCCAACTTTTCGTCCCGATGTCACGCGCGAGATTGATGTGATCGAGGAAATCGCGCGCATTTACGGTTACGAAAAAATCCCGACACGATTGTTCTCGGGAGGCAAGCTTCTCGTATCGCGCAATCCCAGAGAAGTGTTTGCCGGGAAAGCACGTGAATCGTTGATCGGGCAGGGGTATTTTGAAGTTGTCACAAACAGTATCGTCGACCCCAAACAGGTTCGTCGACTTGACCCGCAGCAGGAGTGTGTCGAGATTCTCAATCCGATCTCGGAGGATTTGAAATGGCTTCGACCGAGTCTAATCCCTGGTTTGTTGAATGCCGTATACGAAAACATTAGCCATCAAGTGCGAACTATAAAGCTATTCGAGATTGGAACCGTCATGGCCCCGAATGGGGAGCAATTACCAAACGAAACCCAACGGATAGCCCTGGCTCTCTCTGGCTCGGATATGGGGGAGAACTGGGCGTTTCATCCGACCGAGTTCACTTTCCACGATCTCAAAGGTGCTATCGAAGGAATTGAGAGACTTACGGATAGAAGGATTACTTACAGTCCGGTGTCAAATGCCGCCCTCGACAAGGCAGAGGTTCTGGTGGCTGAACTGAATTTTGAAGTTCTCTTGGCAAGTGCCAGTCCGACAAATCCTTATCAACAGCTTCCACGCTTCCCGACCTCCGAGCGCGATATTGCAATAGTCGTTGACGAAGGTGTTCTCTGCGCGGAACTGCTCGAGACTATCCGCGATGCGGCCGATCAGACTTTGGCCGAGACGGTTGTTCTTGACCTCTATAAGGGCAAGCAGGTTGATCCGGGCAAAAAGTCCCTGGCCTTTCGATTGGTGTTTCAAGATGAAAGTAAAACTTTAACTGACTCGGATATTGAACACGTAATTAATAAGATGGTTGAGTCGCTCAAGTCGAAGCACGGAGCAACACTTCGCGCTTAGGGAGTCCCGATGGAGAACCTCGATAAGTTACAGACAAGAGTCAAAGACATACTCGAGCAATACAAAAAGTTGGAGTCGGCTTACTTAGAACTCAAGAAAGAAAACGCTCAGCTTCGTGAACGTCTGAGCGGCTTGGAATCGGAGTTGAAATTGCTGTCTCAGGACGGCAATCGCCTGGAAAAACAGTCGCGCGAGAAGCAGGAAGCGGCGCTGAAACGGATTTCGCGCTTGGTAGACAAGATTCATCAATTCCAATCAGAAATGAAATTGTCTTGACAGGAGTGTTTGAACCGTTTAGTATTGATTTAACATGAACATAGATTTGGGGTTAGCCATCAGGTGTAGTTGAATTTGGAAACTTCTGCACTATTACTCTATGGAAGATAAAAAACAGACCGTCACAGTTGCCATTTTTGGCGAGAGCTATCCTATCCGGGGGGAAGCCGACACGGAATACATTATGCAAGTCGCTTCATACCTGGACAACAAGATGCGCGAAGTCGCAGAAAAAAACAGTAACAAATCGCCGGCTAAGGTTGCGATACTAGCGGCTTTGAATATTACTGACGAACTGTTTCAAGCACGACAGGCTGCTTCCGTTGAAGTGAAAGAGTTTGAAGAAAAAACGCAGACGATACTCCATTGGCTCGAAGGCAAATTGCCATCCGAGCAACTGCGTTGATCGACTTCCAGATTCTCCGCTAAGGGCTTCTCCCATCTCCGTTCTACTTTTTTAATATAACCGATCCCGGCGGGCCGCAGGGTCTGTCGAGAGGAGAAGCACCATGTCGCAACAGTTAGTTTTACTTGCTGTGTTGGTGGGTGGCGCAGGCATTGCGTCGTTACTCACCTACCTGATCGCCGGAAAGGCGTCGTTCGGCAAGATCAAACGGGCGGAGGAAGAGGCGAAGCGGGTTCTTGGCGACGCCGCCAAAGAGGCGGAAATAAAGAAAAAAGAAGCTCTTCTCGAGGCGAAGGATGAGTGGTATAAAGCCAAAGTCGCCTTCGAACGAGAACTGCAAAACAAAAAGGCCGAGTACCAGAAAACCGAGAAGAAACTCTCGGACCGCGAACTCAATCTTGATCGCAAGGTTGACATCCTTGACAAGAAAGAGAAAGAGTACGCGGTCAAGGAGAAGAATCTGCAGCACCGTGAACGCGGAATTGCCACACGAGAAAAGGACCTGGAACAGGTACTGACCGACCAGAACCGCCAATTGGAACGAATCGCCGGCATGTCGACAGAGGAAGCCAAACGCGTTCTCATGGAGAATCTGATTGGTCAGGCCAAAATGGAAGCGGCCGCAACTATCAAGGAAATTAAGGAGAAGGCAGAGCAGTCCGCCGAGAAAGAGGCCAAGGAAATCATCATCTCTGCCATTTATCGCTGTGCCTCCGATCATACGGTGGAATCAACCGTGTCGGTCGTGGCATTGCCGAGCGACGAGATGAAGGGGCGCATCATCGGCCGCGAGGGTCGCAACATTCGGTCCTTCGAAACGCTCACCGGCATTGATGTTATCGTTGATGATACCCCCGAAGCTGTAATTCTGTCGGGGTACGATCCGGTACGCCGCGAGATCGCCCGCATGGCGCTTGAAAAACTCGTTGTCGACGGCAGGATCCATCCCACCCGCATCGAAGAGGTGGTCGTCAAGTCGCAAAAGGAAATGGCGATGATG
>JAPLUP010000290.1 GCA_026397575.1 Candidatus Zixiibacteriota bacterium | reverse complement strand
ATACAAGAGTAATACACCGGCTCTGAGCATCATCTCTTCTTCATGTTTTCTTTATAAGTTGTTGGAATTCGAGATGTTAGTCAGTTCTTTCCGGCGCCACGCAAACTCTTTATCAAGCGTGTCAAAAAGCTGAGAGGTTGTTCGGATCTTCATGGCCTAAAGAATTTCTTGCCAAATGGAATAAGAGATGGGATACGTTGTGAGGCCCGAACTCCGCTACCCGACTTTTTCGTGACATCTTCGTAATCCCAAATTTCCTTCACCTTATCTTTAATCTGGCGGCGCCAAGCGGAGCCATGACTCCTCCTGCGCCAATTTTTTATATTAGCTCCAATACCAACCGAGATGATTTCAAAAGCCGAAATTAGAAATGGTCCCATGAACCTCTCACTAGTGCCAGCCAACGGAAGGTTGGAGTGTTAGTTTGAGTCGGATTGGTGGGGTCATGCGTTGAAGGGTTGGAATCTATTCAACCCGGAGAAAAGCATGTCCCATCCGATTCAATTGCGACCAGTGACCGACGACGAGGGAGCCACGCTCCAGCGGACGGTGCGCAAAGGCCGCGATGCCATCGCCCGCAAGCGCGCCGCCTGCATCGTATCGGCCGCCCAGGGCAGGACGGTGCCCCAGATTGCCAAGGCCCAACTGTTGCATGAGACCTATGTTCGCAAGATTCTCCATGCCTTCAACCACGAAGGCGTGGCGTCGTTGGGGGCTCGCTACGGCATCGGCCGTCCCCGGCAGTTCGATGATGCGCAGTGCCGGAAGGTTGTGGCCGTGGCCTTGACTCCCCCAGATCAGTTGGGACGACCGTTCGGTCTATGGTCTCTGCCGAAGCTCAGAGATTATCTGATCGAAGCGAAGATCCTCCCCACGATCAGCGATGTGCATCTGGGCCGCATCTTACGCCGGCACGGTTTATCGTTACAGCGTACCAAGACCTGGAAGCAGTCCAAGGATCCCGATTACGTACGAAAAAAAAGCGGGTCGAGATTGCGCGGCAAGCACCGTTCAAAGCCACCCGGCGGGTGATCGCCTTTGATGAGTTCGGCCCCCTGGAGATCCGTCCACATCACGGCATCTGTTGGGCGGCGCATCAGCAGGTCAAGCGCCTGCCGGCCACCTATACTCGTCCCCACGGAACCCGCTACTTGCTGGCGGCTTATGATCGTCAGGCGGATCATCTGTGGGGTTGGCAGCGACCCAATCAACGGTGGCCGCAGGTCTTGGCCTTTCTCAAAGGCCTCCGCCGCCGCTATCCGGCAAGAATCCGGCTCTACATTATCTTGGACAATCGGTGCAGCCACAAGAAACAGGAAGTGCTGGACTGGACACGCCAACACAATGTGCGCTTTCTGTTCACGCCCCACTACGGCTCCTGGCTCAACCCGATTGAATGTCAGTTCACATCGATGAAGAAGTTCGCCCTGACCACACGCTACTTCGCCAACCATCACGAGCAGGGCCAAGCGATCCAAGCCTATTTGCGCTATCGCAATCAAACGAAAACCATCCCCAAACTCCGCCACCACGACATCCGAGTCAACCTTTGACCTGCCCGCAATCTTCCTCGCCGTGGCGGATGTGTCATCCGCCCTGAATTTCGAGTTTCACTGCCGCACTCTCTGCAAAGCCGCTTCAAAGTCGGCACGGGAAATGCCCGGCTGTGCAATGCTGCGTACCAAGCCAATCTCCACATCCGTGGCCACCACCTCATAAAACATCGTCGGCGCAAAGAGCACCACATTCTCATGGGTGTAGAGTGTGTCGGTCGTCGCGGCCAAGAAATCCCAATCTTCGTTCAATTCCTCTTCGTAATAAATGACATAGGACTGAATCGGCGACGGAAATCCGCATTCCGTGCTATCCACAATGCTCCAGCGCAGCAGCATATCGTTTCCTTGCTGCTGAATGGTGAGAAGAAGCAGGTCAGGGGCAGTCGCAGAACATATATAACACAATTTTCACGATTGCAATAGAAAA
>JAPLUP010000614.1 GCA_026397575.1 Candidatus Zixiibacteriota bacterium | reverse complement strand
ACGTGGCCAACACAATCAGGGCGAAGAATCCCAACACGACCGACGGAATGCCGGCGAGCAGTTCAATCACAGGTTTGATAATCTCCCGCATTCGCTTGGAGGCAAACTCCGCCGAATAGATCGCCGCCCCAATAGCCAATGGCGCGGCGAAGAGCATGGCGATGATCGCCGCTTTAATCGTTCCCAAGAACAGCGGCCAGAGCGAATACTTGGGGAGATCGGAATTGGGTTGCCAACTCCACTTCGCCGGTTTGTTTGGCTGAAACTGCTGCTTGAAAGTCATCTTATTAAGGCTGGCTTCTTTTTGGACCTCGCTGCTCGTGAAAATCGGTGTCGCTTCTTTGAAAATGAAAATGAAAATGAGCAGGATAGCGATCAGTGCGGCAAAGGCGTTCACCGCTATGAATTTTTCCCCCAGGAATTCGCGCCAGCGCGATTTGGGTTTGAACTGGTAAGGAGTCATGCGGTTTTTCTCACTTTGCCCTCACCGGCACATAACCCGACTCGACAACGACCTTCTCCCCTGTCGACGAAAGCACCCAGTCGATAAACTCCTTCGTTTCTCCCGTCGGTTCCCCATTCAGGAAGAAGTACAACTCGCGCGATATCGGATACGATCTATCGGAAACGTTAGCGGCGCTTGGCAACACTGCCTGTGCCGAATCATTGACCTTGATGCCGGCGTATTTGATCGACGTCGCCCAGGCAATACCGCCATAGCCGATACCGTTGATATCATGCGCAATGGCGTGGACAACAGCGGCGGTGCCGGGAAGTGGTTCACAGCGATCGGCAAAGTCCTCGCCTCCGAGGATCTGCTGCTGGAAATAGGTGTAAGTCCCGGAGTTGTTTTCGCGACCATAGAGGATAATTGGTCGGTCGGGTCCGCCGAGGTCTTTCCAGTTGGTGATACGATCGGTGTAGATGTCTCGAAGCTGCCCTAATGTTAAATCAACAATCGGGTTGCTCTTGTGTAGATAGATTGCGATACCATCGAGCGCAACCACCAACTGAAACACTTTCACGCCCTTGGTTACAGCCACGCGGGTCTCAGCATCGGTCAAGAGACGAGACGACGCACAAACTCTGGTTGAACCATTGATCAGCGCCGCAATGCCTGATGATGATCCGCCACCGGAAACCTGAATCACCGTCTGCTTGTGGCTTTTCATGTATTCCTCGGCCAAACGCTGACAAAGGCGCACCATGGTGTCCGAACCCTTGGCCGTAATCTGTCCAGCCATTACCCACTGTGGCAAGAACAGCAGAACTGAGATGAGCGAGAATAGTCTTAGCATAAGTTGTCCGTTACCATCCTAACTCAGTAACGACCAAGAGTGTTAGGATTTCGCTAGGGAACCGTGCAATGCCCGTAAGTTTTGGCCTTCTCATGACACTATCTCAATGGAAGACTAATAGTGAAGGTGCTGCCCTCGCCCATGCGGCTATCGACCGATATCGTGCCGCCGTGTGCCAGCACAATGTGTTTGGCGATTGCCAGCCCTAAGCCGGTTCCTCCCTCAGCGCGACTGCGGGCTTTGTCGACACGGTAGAACCGTTCAAACAGACGCGGCAGATGCTCCGGGGCAATGCCGACGCCATGGTCACGCACGACGATGGAAATAGCGCTGCTATTTTGGATGGCGGCAATCTCAATGGCGCTTCCGGCATCGCCATACTTGGTGGCATTGTCAATAAGATTCACGACGGCTTGTTCAAGTAGTGGCGGATTGACGCGGGCAACAAGATCATCAGGACATAACAGGGAGACGTGAATGCTCTTCACCGCGATCTGTGTTTCGCAGGCACTAATGGCCGCTGCCAGCAGCCCCTTTAGCGCAGTTTGCTCAAGCACAATTTCTCCCCGCTCGACACCTTGCTCGATGCGCGAAAGCTTCAGGAGATCTTCGATAATGGCATTCAGGCGATTGGCTTGTTTGGAGACAATTTTCAGAAAGCGTTCGATGTCGTCGGGATTGCGAAACGCGCCGTCAAGCAAAGTCTCGACGTAGCCCTTGATCGACGTAATCGGTGTCTTCAACTCATGTGAAACATTAGCCACAAAATCACGCCGCACCTGCTCAAGCTTGCGTAAACGGGTGACATCATTCAGAACAATGAGCGCACCGACTGGGTTGCGCGTCGCATCCCGCAGCATTGTGCCGGTTACTTGTAGATGGCGATCTTCGACGCCCTGTAGTATGACGTCGCCCTCAACCGGTGTGCCAAATTCGAGAGTTCGTGTTACCAATCGGTGCAGATCACTGTTGCGGACGGTCTCCTGCAGACTGCGTCCGATGACGTTGGCATTTTCGAGGCCGAGCAATCGGGCAGCCGCCTGATTGATACTGATCAGCTTCTCGTCGGCATCGACGACAAGGACACCCTCAATCATGCTCGATACAATCGTGTCATGCTCTTGCCGTCGCTGCGTAAGTTCGGCTGCGCGTTCTTGAAGGTGTAGTGCAACATCATTAACAGCTACCGCCAGCGAGGCGACGCTCTTATCAGAGGTCACCTTCGCGCGTCCGCTGTCGTCAATCTGCGCGATTCGCTCGACGCCCGCCCTGATCTGCATCAATGATATTGCCAATCTCCGGGCAAACAAATAGGCGACAACAACCGCCGCAACTGCCAGAGCAGTGACGATGACAATGAAGCTCGTCGACAAAACCTGTGACGAAAAGATTGCGATGAAAAGCACTGCCAGAAACAGCAGAATCGCCGGCAGCAGCAAGGGAAGATATATGCGCCAAATGCGGCGGGTGTGATTCACTCTCACTCCGAAAGTTTGTAGCCGACACCGCGAACGGTTTCTACATATTTGCCGGCATCACCAAGTTTCCGTCGCAAACCGACGATCTGCACATCGACGGCGCGGTCGGTGACAATTGTTTCCTCGCCGCGGATTTCGTTGACGATCTGGTAGCGACTGAAGACCCAGCCGGGATGCCGCGCCAACAAATGCAGGATCAGGAACTCGGTTAAGGTGAGATCGACAACTTCTCCGGCCACAGTGACTTCGTGCCGACCCGGGTCGATGACAATATCATGCACCCGGACCGTAGCGGTTTCTTTGACATTGGCCTTCGCCTTGCGCCGCAGTACTGTTCGCACACGAGCGATCAGCACCTTGGGAGTGAAGGGTTTGGCGAGGTAGTCGTCGGCGCCGATTTCCAGACCGGTGATAATGTCACTGTCTTCGCTCTTGGCGGTCAACATGATCACGGGGATGTGCTGTGTTTTCGAGTCGTTTTTGAGGATCTTGCAGACTTCCAAACCGTCAATGCCGGGAAGCATCAGATCGAGGACGATCAGATCGGGGAGACTGCTGCGCGCGGTCTTGAGACCGACTTCCCCGGAAGTCGCGCCGCTGACTCGATAGCCCTCTTTGGCAAGGTTGTACTTCACCAATTCAAGAATGTCTTCTTCATCCTCGACGACTAAGATGCTTTCCTTTGGCATACTGTTCTCTTTGCGCTCCCTCGAAACAGGTTCACAATATAGTAGTTGTACGACACAAGCCAAGCACAAGCATAACGGTGGTCGATCAGATTCCCGTGATCTATATGTTAGAGAATCGTTAGGAGGAAGACTGCGAGATAGTGGTCAGCTAACAAATGCGCGGCAACTGCTCACCGGAAAGCATGTCAACGATGCGCGTAGAGCCGAGGGTGCTGGTCATCAGGACAAGACCGGCATCTTCAATGGTCGCGCTGCCGATAAGCGCCGATGCTTGACAAACAGGTTCTACCTTGAGAATCGCCAGTGCCCGCTCAGCGTCATTCTGCGGCATGAAGGCAACAAAACGACCTTCGTTGGCTACGTAAAGCGGATCAAGCCCGAGCAATTCGCAGGCACTTCGTACCGGTTCGCAGACCGCAATCGCGGTTTCCTTGATGTGCATGCCTAAGCGCGCTTGCTGGGCAACCTCGGTCAGCGCGCTGGCCAGACCACCTCGTGTCAGATCGCGCAAACAATGGATGTGAATACCGGCTGCCAGCAGCTTCTGAACAGCTGTATGTAGCGGTGCGCAATCACTC
>JAPLUP010000214.1 GCA_026397575.1 Candidatus Zixiibacteriota bacterium | reverse complement strand
TGTTTGGTTGGGTACTGACACAGAACTTCAACATTGAAGGCATCATCAAGTCGCTGCCATATGTGTTGGCCGTTGGCGCAGTCTATCTTAATACAACTCTGCCCGATCTTGAGGGGGACAAAGCTGCCGGCAAGAAAACGTATGCGATGGAGTGGGGCCTCGGCAAGACCCTGCGGACATCGTTTTGGATGACTATGACCGCCGTGGTGTTCGCAATCCTGTTCGCTGACTACGCCTTCGCGCTTGCCGCGGCTATCTCGCTGCCGTTCTTCGCCGCTGCCAGGATGCACAAGTCGCTGAAAGAAGCGACGCTGGCGACCAAGGTCTCGATCTTGGCCCTGTCGCTCTTTGCCGCGATTTATTTCCCCCCGTATCTGGCGATCGTCTTGCTTGTTGTCGTGGCGACGCGAATCTACTATGCAGCCAGATTCTCCATCAAGTATCCGGTGTTGACGGGGAAGAGTGAGTGATGACGCGCTTCGTTGTAGCAGCCTTGCTGTTTGCGTCGTTCTTGGTCGGTTGTACGCCGATGCCGCGATTTACCAATCCGCCCGGCAATGTACCGATCGCAGAGCCGCGTGACCAGCCCCGACAACCTCAGCCGATCGAGCAACGGCATCCGACACTCAGCCGTATTGATCTTGACAAGATGAACCACATCATCGCCGGCTATATGACGACGCCATACCAGCGAGGCGGTTCGGGCGTACTGGGACTTGATTGTTCGGGTTTCGTTTATGTCGTCTACCGCGATTATGATGGCACGCGATTACCACTGACCGTGGAGTCGCTCTACCGTCTTGAAGACCGTGTGCAGCCGGACGATCTCTCCTACGGCGATCTGGTGTTCTTCCGCACTGATGGTCGCAAGATCACACACGTTGGCATTTACATCAACAACAGCAAGTTTGTGCACGCCTCCGAAAGTCGCGGAGTTGCCATCGATGATCTATCTGCCGATACCTTCGCCTCCGAATATGCCGGTGCGCGGCGTATTAAATAGGACAGGGTGATCTCGGTTGCGAGACAAGGCGTTGGCGCCACCTCGCCCGCTCTGAATCCATATGGCGATCGATCTCAAAGATAAACTTCAAGACCTTCCCGACAAGCCCGGCGTCTATCTGATGAAGGATGTCGCCGGCAAAATCATCTACATCGGCAAAGCCAAGATTCTGCGCAATCGGGTGCGAACCTACTTCTCTAATGCTCCGGAGTTCAATCCCAAAGTCGCGGCGATGCGGGAGAAAATCGCGGACTTTGAATTGCTGGTTACCGATACCGAAGTCGAAGCACTGATTCTCGAGGCCAATCTGGTCAAGCTGCACCGGCCACGCTACAACATTAGTCTCAAGGATGATAAGCGTTATCCCTTCCTGAAGCTCACGCAGGATGACGGATTTCCCCGGTTGATCGTGACACGCAGGTTGATGCAGAAAGATGGATTGTACTTCGGACCTTACGCCAATGTCGGTCCAATGCGAGAAATCCATCGGTTGATTACACGTCTGTTTCGTCTGCGAAGTTGCAGCCTAAAAATCCCGCACCCTAAAGGGGGCAAATATAAAGTTTGCCTGCAATATCACATCAAACGTTGTCCCGGACCGTGCGAAAGACTGATTTCGCCGGAAGTATACGATCGCGAAGTGCAGAAGGTAGCCAAGCTATTGCAGGGAAAGTCGGCCAGCCTGATCGAGCAATTGCGGCAGGAGATGGTCGAATTGTCAAGACAGCAAGTCTTCGAGGAGGCGGCCATCGTCCGCGACCAGATTCGCGCCATTGAGTTAGTCATGCAGAAACAGAAGGTCACGGAAGACCGCATTGTCGATCGCGACATCATTGCCTTTGCGCGCAGTGCCGCCGATGTTGCCGCTGTCGTCTTGCAGTTGCGAGATGGGCTGCTGATTGGTCGGCAGAATCTCCATCTGAAAGCCGACAAGGACGAGGAAGAGGCGGATATCGCATCGGCCTTCATTAAACAGTACTATCTCAGTGCTCTGTTTATCCCGGAAGAAGTCTATTGTTCGTTCAAGACCAATGACGAACAGATCATTCGCAAATGGCTGGCCGAAAAGCGTGGCGGCAGAGTCGAACTGCTGTCTCCTCAGAAGGGAGACAAAGCGCGCATTGTCGAGATGGCCGAAACCAATGCGCGGTTGCTGTTAAACGAGTTGCTGCAGCAGCGTCGCGAACGTGAAGAAAAACTCCCCGGTGTTGTGGCAACGTTGCAAAAAGACCTGTATCTGGTGAAGCCCCCCTTGAGTATCTGCGCGTTTGACATCTCCAACCTCGGCATCAGCGATGCGGTAGGTTCGATGGTATTCTTCCGCGACGGCAAACCTCTGAAAAAGAACTACCGACATTTTAAGATCAAGACCGTGGTGGGGCAGGATGATTTCGCGATGATGCAGGAAGTTGTGTCGCGCCACTTCTCACGAGTGCTTGAGGACGAAGAGGAAATGCCTGATCTCTGTCTTATCGACGGTGGCCGCGGGCAACTCAACGCCGCATTGGCGGCATTACAGGAACTGGGCATTGATGATCTTCAGGTCTGCGGTTTGGCGAAGCGATTTGAAGAGATCGTGCTGCCGACTGATCGCAAAATGCTGTCGTTGCCCAAGACCTCGTCGTCGCTAAAGCTGCTGCAGCGAGTTCGCGACGAGGCGCATCGTTTTGCCCTGACCTACCACAAGAAGTTGCGCGATGGCAAGATTGAGAAGTCAGTATTGGACGACATCCCCGGTATCGGTGGCAAACGCAAGGAGCAACTACTCAATGCATTCCCTTCCGCGGATGCTATTCGTGAGGCAACTGTCGAGGAGTTATGCAGCGTACTTCACAGCAACAAACTGGCTCAGCAGATTCGGGAGTTCTTTGATCTGAAACCCTGAATGCTGAATCAGTGACCCATACTGCCGCAACACCGATATAGCATCATGGTGATTATATTAAAAACTCGTTCGTTCAGCCCAGCGCTTGCAGCGGATGATTTCCCGGTCGGTAATGATAGCGGTTATCAGATGATTGGGTGTGACGTCAAAAGCGGGATTATAGACGCGGATGTGTTCAGGCGCGATTGTGGATCCACCGCAGTTGGTGACCTCGGAAGGATCGCGTTGTTCAATCTCAATGTCAATTCCTGAAGCAATCTGGCGATCGAAAGTCGAGGTGGGGGCAGCAACGTAAAAGGGAATGCCATGTTCCTTGGCCAGCACCGCGAGTGAATACGTCCCGATCTTGTTGGCGACGTCATAGTTGATAGCGATGCGATCGGCGCCGACAATCACGCAATCAATGATGCGACGCGACATTAAATGACCGGCCATGCTGTCGGTGATCAGGGTGACATCGATACCTTCGCGCATCAGCTCCCACGCCGTCAGGCGCGAGCCCTGCAATACTGGTCGGGTTTCATCGGCGAAAACGCTGAGCTTCTTGCCTTGACGAGTTGCCTCATAAATAACGCCCAGTGCCGTGCCGCAGCCCGCGGTTGCAAGTGCGCCGGCGTTGCAGTGCGTAAGTACGGCGCCGTCCTCAGGCATCAACTCTGCGCCGAATACTCCGATCCGCTCGCACATCTCCGCGTCTTCCTGGTGAATACGTTGCGCCTGTACCAGCAATCGCTCTGCGCGATCCGGCGCTTCAGCGAAGGCGTGATACGAGATTAGCATCCGCTCTACCGCCCAACTCAGGTTGACAGCGGTTGGCCGCGCCGACTTGATCTCGTTGAC
>JAPLUP010000498.1 GCA_026397575.1 Candidatus Zixiibacteriota bacterium | reverse complement strand
TCCCAAGAGCAGAGGGGAGAAGACGAGACAGGCAAATCGCGGGGACTATGAAATCATCGTTTCAAACGATTAAGCAAACTCCTACCGTCATTGTTTGCAGGCGGAGTAATGCCTATCAGTTCCGAAAGCGTCGGAGTGACATCGACCGATGCTGCTTTCAATGTGTCGAGACCGGTTTTGATTCCCGCGCCGTAGAAAATGAGGGGAACATGCCTGTCATAGAAATAGGGCGTCCCATGGCTTGTTCCATGAGGTTCATCTGAGATGATCCAGTACTCCTTGAAGCGGAGCATGATGTCGGGCGAGCGATCTGGATAGTAATTGTTGCGATAGAGATTGACAAAGGGGCGGGCATCGTCACCGTCGGACGCGAGATCGTCACGCGTGAAGGCATCGGCAACGAAACTCAAACGCTTAATGTTCTCGCTTACGGTCAGTCTTAGCCATGGTTCATCATGACCTGTGGTTTTGGCTTCGGCGTAATTGAGAATGACGCCGTCACCAGCAGCGAGAACAACATTCGTGCTGCATTTAATTTCGGCGGCAACTGCGGCGCCGATGCGTCTAATAGCGGCCCCCAATGTGTCACTGTCAATCCGGCCGGCCGCAATGCCCTTTCTCTTAAGTTCCTCCGGCAAAGGCGCTACTCCGTGATCACCGGTAAGCGCCGCCACATACTGATTGACGCCGACTGTGCTGTCGAGAAAAGCAAAAAACGAGTTGAGATAGCTATCGAGTCGCAGATAGTGGTCCTGGATCTCATGGCTGGAGGGACCATAGCGATGACCAATGTAGTCGCCGGCGGAGCAGCCAATCATTAGGAGATCGGGGATGCTGTCCGTACCTAACCCTTCGTTGATGACCAGATTACGAGCAAATTGAAGGGTCAACTGGTCGAAGAACGGAGTGTACCGAAGCTCCTCATAGTATTCCCTTGGCACGTAATCGGAATCGGCTGCAAAGTTGTGCGGGAAGGCAGTGCTCTTGCCGTCGTATTCGGCAGTGACACTGTCGGGGCCAACGTACTTGTCGCGTGGCAACAGGCGATCCCAAACGTCCACGGAGTAGTTATCTGCCGGTCGTCTATTGTTGAATGAATCGACCCAGGCTGGATAGGCTGTTTCGTAGTACGTAGAAGTTACAAATGCACCGTCATTGGGGAAGTACCAATACGCTTGGCCTCCGAAACCGGCAATGAGGATCGAAGAGCGATCTTTGCCGGTGACAGCAAAAACCTTGCTTTGGGGCGACGATTGACGCAACCAGTCGCCAAAAACCGGCCGCCGTAGATTGTTAGGTGAACGCCCTGGTGTGCGTAATTTGCCGAATCGTTCGACGATCTCCTTGCTCGTGTCCTCCACGCAGTAAACCCAACGCGATTTGGTCCCGTCCCACCATTCATTGCCTACAATGCCATGATGTGAAGGATAGCAACCAGTCGCGATAGTCGCGTGTCCAACGCCGGTCTCCGTGACCGCGTGTTCATGATAAGCCTCAGTGAACTGAAAACCATTGTCGAGCAGACGCTTGAATCCGCCGATCAAGAGCGCTTGCTCCCGGGTCAGATAGTCGGACCGCATTTGATCAACGACTATAACGACTGCCAGCTTGGGTTTTTCGGAGGCATGTATTTGGGCCAGCGCCAGTAATGCAATAAACAGGATCAGGTATCTTCGTGGCATGTGACACTCCTTGATATGATGGGACGATAATATGCAATCTCAGCGCTTTGGCAACATCAATATGTGATTGCCAACGGCGGCCGTTGTCAATATGTTGTTTCAATAGATCGTCTCTGTAGCCAGAGAAAGGAGTTGCGATGAAATACTACTTGCTTGGCAGAAGTGGTCTGCGGGTTTCGGAAATCAGTCTCGGCACGATGACTTTCGGAGAAGAATGGGGTTGGGGCGCATCAAAAGAGGAAAGCCGCAAGCAATTCGAACTCTACGTGGAACGCGGCGGCAATTTTATCGACACTGCCAATCGCTATACCGAAGGAACCAGCGAGCGGCTGGTCGGTGAGTTTGTCGGAGCGAGGCGAGAAGAGTTTGTGATCGCCACCAAGTATACGCTCTATGCGCGCAAGGGGGATCCCAATTCCGCCGGAAACCATCGCAAGAATCTCGTGCAATCACTCGATGCCAGCCTAAAGCGTCTCAATATGGATTATATTGATCTCTATTGGCTGCACGCCTGGGATTATCTGACACCGGTTGATGAAGTGATGCGGGCGCTGGATGATCAGGTACGCGCGGGTAAAGTCTTATACATCGGTATCTCGGATACCCCGGCATGGATTGTCTCTCAGGCCAATATGCTTGCGATGTTGCGCGGCTGGACGCCGTTTGTTGCTCTGCAAATTGAGTACAGCCTGATCGAGCGCACGGTTGAGCGCGAGCTATTG
>JAPLUP010000095.1 GCA_026397575.1 Candidatus Zixiibacteriota bacterium | reverse complement strand
AATGATACAACGCCTGATCGGGGGTCAACCGCGCAATCGGCGGCATCACACCACTCGCGTCGCAAGTGAGCATGATGATGTTCTTCGGATGCCCTGCCCGCTTTTCCGGCAAGGCGTTGGCGATGTATTCAAGTGGATACGAGATGCGCGTATTCTCGGTGCGCTCGTCATCATCGAGGTCAAGTTTGCGCGTCACAGGATCAAAAATGACGTTTTCGAGGATCGTGCCGAAACGGCGCGTGCAGGCATGGATTTCCGGTTCCGCCGTCGCGGACAGATTGATGGCCTTTGCGTAACAGCCACCTTCGAAATTGAACACGCCTTCATCGCTCCAACCATGCTCGTCGTCGCCAATCAGGTTGCGTCTGGGATCAGCGGACAACGTAGTCTTGCCGGTGCCGGAGAGCCCAAAGAACAACGCTGTATCACCGTCTTTGCCGACGTTAGCCGAACAGTGCATCGACATGATGCCCTGCAGCGGCAGAAGATAATTCAGAATCGTAAATGCCGATTTCTTGATTTCGCCGCCGTACCCCGAACCGCCGATGATCACCAAACGCTGCTCGAAATTGAGCAGGATGAAGGTCGGAGAAAGCGTGCCGTCAATCGAAGGCATTGCCTGGAAGGTCGGAACCGCGATAATAGTGAAATCGGGTGTGAACCGTTTCAGTTTGTCCAGATCGTCGATCTTGAGGAACATGTTGCGGGCGAACAGCGAATGCCAGGCAAGCTCAGTGATGACGCGAATCGGCATCTGGTAGTTCGGATCGGCGCCCACATAACAATCTTGCACGAATAGATCGTGTCCCTGGATATACGCCTGTAACCGTTCATAGACGGCCGAGAATCTGTCGGCGCTGAAAGGACGGTTGTACTGACCCCACCAGATGTTGTTTTCGGTCGTTGCTTCGCGGACGATGAACTTGTCATTGGCGGCACGCGCCGTGTGCTTGCCGGTATTGACTACCAGCGGTCCCATATGCGCCAAAGTACCTTCGCGACGGAACAGCGCCTCGCCATAAAGGGCGGCAGACGTCAGGTTCCAATACACTACGCCGAGATTGGTCAGACCGTGATTGCTCAGTTTGAATTCGCTGGCGCGCGCTTGCGCAATCACGTGCAATAGCTCAAACGCAAGTGCCCTTCCATGCCGAATTCCTTACCCGGAATTGCGACGACGTATACTTTTTCCAGTAGCATCCTGGACAACTTGACCGAATCATTGCTGTAGGCGCGGAAATCGGGGAGCGAATAAAACGTGCCATCCGGCGGAATCAACCTCACGCCTTCAAATGCGTTCAGTTCCTGAATCATAACTTTGCGGTTGTTTTCCAGAGTCAGACGCAGGCTCTCCACGCCGCTCTGCAATCCGGTCAAGGCTCCGACTGCCGCAACCTGTGATAATAACGGCGGGCAGGATGTTGTCTGCGCCTGCACGTTCACCATCGTATCAACAATCTGCTTGCTGGCAATCGTCCAGCCGATGCGATATCCGGTCATGGCGTAAAGCTTCGACACGCCATTGATCACGATCAGCTTCGACTGATTGGGATCAACCTGCGAGTATTTGTAGCAGGGCGTCCATTGCGCGGGCGGGAAAACCAGCTTATGATAAATATCATCCATGATCAAGTAAATGCCCTTTTTCTCGCAAAACTCGACCAGGCCGCCGATGAAATCAGCTGAATACACTGCGCCGGAAGGGTTGTTCGGGCTGTTGATAATGATCGCTTTGGTGTAGGAACTGACCATGTCGGTGACATCATCAAGCTCGGGCTGGAATCTGCCATCCCCCGGCGTGACAATCACCGGTTTGGCGTAAACCATCTTGACCATCTCGGGGTAACTGACCCAATACGGCGCGATGATGATTACTTCATCCAGCGGGTTGATAATCGTCGTCAGCACCGCCGACAGCGCCTGCTTGGCGCCATTGGAAACAATGACATTGTCCTTGCCCAGAACCTTGTTGTAGTTCTCCTCCATGTACCGGAGAATCGCTTTCCGCAGCGAGCCGATACCCTCGGTCGGAGTGTAACGAACTTCGGCTGTCGCAAGTTGGGCGGCGGTACTCAACATGGCCTCGAAAGGAATCTTCGTTTTCGGTTCTCCTGCGCCCAGATGAATGACCGCTTCACCTCGGTCACGAAGGTCTTGCGCCTCCTCATTGAGCTTCA
>JAPLUP010000287.1 GCA_026397575.1 Candidatus Zixiibacteriota bacterium | reverse complement strand
TACCAGACCGATGGCCAGGGCAACGTCCTATACGAAACTGACGGCAGCGGCAACTACCTGCTTGACGACAAAGGGGATATGATCAAGGCCAGAGTGGTAAGCTCCGGCGATGAGATACAGGGCATCACCGCAGGCATCAACTACGGCGAAGCTCCCTCGGAAATGGCCGGCATGAACATCGCCGACTACGATACGACCGAGTACTACAATACCACACGCACGACAAACGGCGGCGGCGGCGACATCCCCTGCCCCTCGTCAGACCAGTATACAGACACCGATGCGCAGCTTGCCAGCCTTGGCTCTACTTGCGGGACGAAGTGGCGCTATGAGCGCTTCCCTCATAATTCGGGCAACTATACCACGGGCACCGGCATCCAGGTCAAGAGGTACATATATAAGAACCAGACCTTCAGCAACGTACGTTTGCCTGTTGACAAGAATGCCCTGTTTATCAATTGCACGTTCAATGACGTCCTGTATGTGGATGCAGGCAAGACAACAAGCAACTACAACAATGTCCGATTCGACAACTGCAACTTCAATGGCACGATTGTCAGTAATACACCTCAAACGTTCAACTGGCAGAAGAACACCCTCTATTTCACGGGCAGCGCCACGTTCCAGAACAACGCCAATACGGAGGCCACGATACTTGCGCCTCATTTTAACGTCAACCTCGGCAACACCAACCCCAACCAGAGCGACAACAACGTCCTGACCGGCGCCATCGTCGGCGGAATTGTCGATGTCCGCGGCAACGCCCAGATTTATGGCACAATTATCTCTATGGCTGACACCTCGTCCTATACATCAGGTTATGTTTCCAACATTGGCGCCACACTCAATGATGGCGGCTCCGAAACCACCGAAGCGAGCGATGTCGGCACTATCAATATAACACCCGACCCCGAAAAAATGTTGCCCAGCGGAATCAAAACGCCCATTGTCTTAAAACTTCAGGCACAAACGTATCAGGAATGTTTATAAAACCAGATTTTATGGAAAGGAAACAACCAATGAAACGAATAGGGATTGCGATACTCCTGTTAGCCTGTATGTTCCTGATGCAGGGCAAACCTTTTGCGCAAAGCCTCATCGTGGAAAACCAACCTGCGACAGGCTGGGTGACCGATGCTCCAGCCGATCCTAACGATGGCGGCTCCGGCACGGAAACGCCCGAGTAAGCGCAAATGGTTCGCAAACACAAAGGGCTGTTGCTCACACGAGCACCGGCCTTTTTTGATTCACCTGCTCTCCTTTCTATCTTCCCCTTTGTCCTTCCCACAGCATCACCTGCAAGCGCGGCCCAAACGAAAACCCCGTATGCAGACAGTAATCCGCAAGCCACTGCGATTTTTCTATGTACTCTTCACGCCTCGTCGCTTGCGGCATCAGAAACACCAACCCCAGCTTCACATCGGGCAATTCTTCCACAAACCGCACAATCTCATCGAGGTCGCCCTGGCTATCCACCACAAATTTAAGCTGATAAGTATAGTGCCTAAGCAGGTCTTTAAGAGCCTGCACATTCAGGCGAAGCCGTTCGTGCGCCGCCGCCTGTGTCGGATTGGCCGGCGTCGAATTGGACAGCTTCGGACTGATGCTCATCAGGTCGCACGACAGATTGCGGACAAACATAATCCCCGCCGTTTCGACAGTGATATGCGTACCAGGCCGCCGAACAACCTTGAGCAATTCCGGCAAAATCGGCTGTGTCATCGGCTCTCCGCCGGTAATAACAAGATGATGTGCCGGGTATCTGTTGACTTGCTCCAAAATCCATTCCTTGGTGAATTTCGTCCCCGCAGAAACATTTTGCGCGTAAGGCGTATCGCACCAGCGACAGTGCAAAGGACATCCCGCAAGACGGATAAAGACACTTGGCACCCCCGCCAGCCGCCCTTCCCCCTGTAAACTGTAAAAAATCTCATTGATCAGCATAGATATAGTGTCTGTCGGAACGCCGCAAAAATCAAGTTCGTTTTGATATGAAAAATTCCCCGCTGCAAATGGAACTCACGCCTCTGCTTTACAATTTCCAGGGATCAATTCTCAATATTTCCGGATTCTATTCTGTGTTTCGCGTTCTGTATTTTGAGTTTTGAACTGTGGTTTTAACTTTTGGATTTTTATCCGC
>JAPLUP010000409.1 GCA_026397575.1 Candidatus Zixiibacteriota bacterium | reverse complement strand
AATCTTTTCTTCGGCTTGATCGGCAGTTCGGGAGTGCGTGCATGATCCAGCACCATCAACGTTGGAGTGTCTTTTCGCTCTTGAATGCGTGCCATCTCCGCTTGCTGCGAAAGGAGCTCGTAGATGGCCTCCTGGATCTTGGCATCTCTCTTGAGAATAGCGAACTTCAAACTGAGCTCGGGCACCTGAATGAGAGGGATGTCCAGTGCCGACAGGGCTGAGTCTGTCTGATTTTTCGCGCCGTCTTCGATCTCCCGTAGCTTGGCCTTGATCTCCTTGATAGCTAGTTCCTTCTGCACAACGCTCGGATGCCCTGGGTACAAGGTCTTTCTGAGCATCTCCAGCTCTATTTCCATCGTTGTCAGAACCGCCTTCTGTTGGGCAAGGTTGCTGATCAACGCTTCAGACTGTAAATCTAAGGCAATCGCCCTGTTGGTTTCCTGGAAAGACCGCAGTCTGTTCTGTGCTAGAGCCAAAGCACTATCTGTTTCCTTGATACGAATAGTAAGAAAGTTGTTGTAATCACTGCTCTTCTGTCTCTGCAAGCGCCGATTGAAATTGTCAAGGAAGAAGACCAGCGAGTTCGAGATGTCTGCCGCAAGCTGAGCGGAGCTGGCGTCCGCCTCAATTGATACTATGCCGTCGGGTTCAACCTTAATGCTCAACTGCCCCTTCAAGTTAGCAACGGCCTGCAGGCGTGTCTGAACGTCATACACTTTGGTAAGGTCAAGAGAGTCCACAACGCTTTCCAAAATCGTGTTTGACTCTAACATGCTTGCATAGAGATCGGAAGGCGTGGCCATAAGCGGGAGAGTGAAATTCGTGACGGCCATCGCGATCTGCCCGGGAGAAATACCCAGTAAACTTGATAGTGGCGACTGACTCTCTGGAGGCAAGATCGTGGCCTTGCCACGGTATGTTTTTGGCAGCAGGAAGCAAATGATGACTGCAACCACAGTCACCGAGATCGTGTTTGCAATAATGAAGCGTCTTCTCTTAACCAACGTGCCAAGCAGGGATGTGAACCACACTTTGAATACCTCACTCGTCTTTTCGTGCTGACAGGATGGATGCTTTCCGTTCCACGGGCTCTCGAACTGGTCTCCACACCAAAGCGGTCACAGAGAGACGATCTGATTTTGATCTGAACCCTTCCAGTGTCCGATCAAAATAGCGAGCACCTCTTTCGCATCAAGACTCTCCATGCACTTAAACTGTGGACATAGGCGCCCAGCATCCAGAGCGCAGTATAGCTTATCTCTTGCCGGTGAGCACGAGATTTCTCGCAAGATCACGATATTGTCTGCGGACAAGGGAGCGATCAATCGGGGATTGGTCGGTCCGAACAAAGTTACACTTCTCACACCTGCGGCTGCGGCCATGTGCGAACCGACCGAGTCAACGCCAAAATGGATACGAGCCGAAGATATAAGTGCAAGCGTTTCCCCCAACTCCAACAATCCGGCAGCAGAAATGTTCCTGGCTTCGATTCGCTCTCTCATTTTGTCGATTCTCTCACGGTCGGTGAAGCCGCCGATGAAGACAGGTGTCAGACCGGTCTCCTTCACAAAGCCGTTTACGACCGCCACGATCTTCTCCTCTTGCCAGTTTTTTGCATCCCACCCGGCGTATGGCTGAACAGTAAAAAACTGCTCTTGTTCTGCCAGCTCGATCTTGGCGCAAGTTTTTTCCACTGAGGTGCTGT
>JAPLUP010000072.1 GCA_026397575.1 Candidatus Zixiibacteriota bacterium | reverse complement strand
GATTGTACATTCAAAACTCGCAGGGAAACTGTGAGCGCTTGGGTGAGATCGTACAAGTTGATGATCGGACGTTAACGCTAAGGACTGGTAACGGGGAAGAGCGTTGCCCGTTGGGCGATATCGTCAAAGGAAAGATAATATTTTGAAGTCGGAGCGGGTGATGCAATACGACATTCTCGAGGCGCTCAACCAGATCGCCGTTGAAAAAAACATGGAGATAGACTATGTGATCGAGACGCTGAAAGCGTCCCTGGTCTCAGCCGCTCGAAAGAAATACGGCGATGGCGACAACATAGTCGTGAACATAGACCGTCGCTCCGGCGAGATCAACATGCACGCGGTCAAGACGGTTGTGGAGACTATCGTCAACTCTTATGCCGAGATTTCTCTGAAGGATGCGAAGGAGATCGACTCCGATGCTGAGATCGGCGATGAGGTTGAGATTTTTATCCCCTTCGAGGAGTTTGGACGAAATGCGATCGCTTCCGCCAAACAGATCCTTATCCAGAAAGTGCGCGAAGCCGAACGCGAGACAGTTTACAATGAATACATTAAGAAAGTCGGCGACCTGGTCACCGGTACCGTTCAGCAGGTGGATAAAGGCAATATCATTATCAACCTCGGCAGGGCCGAAGCCATTCTACCCCTGAAAGAGCAGATATCCAAAGAGAAATATCGTCAGGGTGACCGCATCCGGGCTCTGGTTTTGGAGTGCCAGAAATCGCAACGTGGTCCGCAGGTAGTGCTTTCGCGCGCCAGCAACGCGCTTTTGCAGCGCCTGTTCGAACTCGAAGTGCCCGAGATCTTCGAACGCATTATCGAGATCAAAACTGTCGCCCGCGAACCCGGCGAGCGTGCCAAAGTCGCGGTCGTGTCAGCGGATGAGCGTATCGACCCGGTCGGCGCTTGTGTCGGTGTTAAAGGCGTCCGCGTGCAGGCGATCGTGCGAGAGTTGAATAATGAGCGCATCGATATTGTGCCGTATCATCCCGATCCGGAAATCTTTGTCACTCGCGCGTTGGCGCCCGCGAAGGTTGTTCGCATTGACGCTATTTCTGAAGAAAACACGATGACCGTCGTTGTAGCGGATGATCAGTTGTCGCTGGCAATCGGCAAGGGTGGCCAGAATGCGCGCTTGGCCTCGAAGTTGACCGGTTGGAAAGTGAATATCCTCTCCGAACACGACTTCTACGAGCGCAAGCGTGAAGAAGCCGAGACCAAGGTCGAGGTCTCCAAGCTGCCGATCGGCGAGGCCACGATTCAGAAACTGATTGCGGCCGATTTCAGGTTTATTCAGGATATTCTCGAGGTTACACCGTCGCGTTTGACCGAGATTGACGGTGTCGGACCAAAGAAGGCGGATCAGATTATTGAAGCCGCGCGCGAATACATGTTCGAGTTGCAGACAACCAAGACGGAAGCCGAGCAACTTGAGTCGGAAGAGAAAGAAGAAGAAAAGGACGCCAGAGTTGCGAGACCGCGCAAGGCTGCGGATTTGTTCAAGGAAAAAGAATAGCGATCACGAGTGATCGAGCGTTGTAGTAGTGAGTGAATAGGAAATTCATCTATCGGTGTTGTTCAGGGGCAATCGTCCGGTAGTTCTTCACAAGTGCAGAGAGTGGTATGGCAAAAAAACGCCTTTATGAAGTAGCCAAGGAGTACAATATCTCGTCGGAAGCGATCGTCAAGCTAGTGCGTGAACTCGGATTCGATGTCAAATCGCACATGTCGACCGCCGATGACGACATGTTGACGGCCGTCGCCTCCAAGTTTTCGGAGGAGAAGGAGACCGTCAAACAAGAAATCAGCCGCAAGAAGAAGATCCTCAAAGTGGAAGTGCCTGTCGTAGTCGAGGAGAAAGCTCCCGAGGTCTTCGAGTTCGAAGAACCAGCCGGCACCGAGAAGATTGTGTCCAAGGCGAAAATCATCGAGCGCACCGCCCGACAGGCTGCCGAACTGCGGAAGAAGAAGAAAGAACGCCGGAAAAAGAAACGCCACGAAGAAATCAAGACTGCCGAAGTCAGAGCGGCTTTCCGAAAGACGATGGCCAAACTCGATCTCGGCAAACGAATGAAAAAATACAAGCGTAAAGAGAAACCGGATGGCACGATCGTCGAAGAGGAAGCCAACGTTATCCAAGTCACCGAGTTCATGTCGCTGGCCGAGTTGGCCGCCTCAATTGGCGTAAAACCAGCCGACCTGATCGCGAAGTGCATGGAGTTGGGCATGATGGTCACGATCAATCAGCGGCTTGATATGGACACGATTGCCACGCTTTCGCTTGAGTATGGTCTGGAAGTCGAGGAAGTCAAGGAGATCGGCGTTGAGGAAGAGGATGAGGCCACCGATGAAGAGGGTCTCCAGCCGCGCGCACCGATCGTTACGATCATGGGGCATGTCGATCATGGCAAGACATCGCTGTTGGATTACATTCGCAAGTCGAACATCGCCGCCGGTGAAGCGGGACTGATCACGCAGCATATCGGCGCGTATCAGGTCAAGCTTCCGACCGGCAATATCACATTTCTTGATACCCCCGGTCACGAGGCGTTTACAGCCATGAGAGCACGCGGCGCGCACATTACCGACATTGTCGTGCTGGTGG
>JAPLUP010000198.1 GCA_026397575.1 Candidatus Zixiibacteriota bacterium | reverse complement strand
CAAGTACACTGCTGCCGATTATCCGCCTAGTTTCGCCAACTTCGGCGACGAATTTGGCAATTGGAAGTATTATAGGCGACCACGAGAAGAACTCACCTTCTCCGAAGTGGCAGAATACGTCGAGGCGACGCTGATCCCATTTCGTCCTCTCAAGATAACCGCGGGAATCCGGTACGATTTCCAGACCTTGGCTGATGTCGGCCTGCTCTCACCCCGTTTGGCCTTAAGCTACACGTTGTCCAAGGCATTTACTCTCTTCACTTCTGTGGGAAAATTCGGCCAGACGCAGCCTCTGGTTTGGCTTGCATCCGACAAACAAAATCGCAGTCTCAACTACATTCGCGCCTCCCACTATACTGCGGGCGTCAATTGCAGCTTCCCAGCCGACTTACGCCTTACGTTGACTGGCTACGAGAAACGATATCCTAACTATCCGACAACTGATGTCAGGCCATTCCGCCCAATGGTCGATTTCGGCACCGATTACAAGTTCTATGAAACGAGGCAGATACACGAAAACGGCAAAGGATTTTGCCGTGGAATCGAGTTGACCCTGAACAAACAGCTTGGTGGGAGCGCTTCACTGCAAGCTGGTGGCGCTCTGGTCACGTCGCGGTACTCCAACGGTCACGGCTTAGAAATCGATGGTGACTTCGACACGGACTATATGCTGAGTCTCTCTGCCGATTGGCGTCCATTTACGCACCTGTCTCTGTCAGGGCGACTAATGGCTGAGGGGGGGAGACCCTATACTCCTATTGACACCAGGGCCTCCTATCTTCGCGATTATACGATTCTTGACTATCGACGCCTGAATCAGGGCCGCTATCCCCCTTACAACCGGCTTGATCTAAAGATCAATTACGACCGCCAGTTGGGCCACAATCGCCTATCTGTCTACCTCGATGTCATGAACGTATATGACCGAAAGAACGTCTACCTCTATTTTTGGGACACCGACACCCGTTCCATCGCCGCACTCTATCAGTTTCGGCTGTTGCCTGTGGCGGGAGTCAGCTTCGAGTTCTAACACCTTCATTCGCCCAGTCGTCTTCGAAAGCGCAACCTCGCGCATATTCGCAGTACCGACCATCGAGAGAATCCTTGACACCGCCTTGCCTAACGCCTTAATTGCTTTACTTGAGGCGTATTCCTACTGGATGAGTCATGGAGGGTTCCATGGAACCTGGTGAATTGCTTTATGAAATAGAGTTTAAGGCGTGCCGCCGTGAGTACCATTCGAATACCTTTTCGCTAGAGTTACGCGAAGGCGAATGGGTGATCGTGCAGGCAGAACGCGGTGAAGATATGGGCTCCATCCACAAGATCGTCGAACGGAATCCTGAATCCGGGCCAAATCCCGCCAAACTGAAAGAGATTCTGCGGCAAGCGATCTACGACGATCACGAGAAGCTGGCTAAGAACCGTGATATGGAAACCCAGTCATATGATCAATGTAAGGAGCTGATCCGGAAGCACGGCCTGCAGATGAAACTGGTTGATGTCGAGTATCAGTTCGACTGCAATAAGATGACCTTCTATTTTACCGCCGATGAGCGGGTCGATTTTCGCGCCTTGGTCAAGGACCTGGCGGCGGTGTATCGCACCCGCATCGAGTTGCGGCAGATTGGCGTGCGTGATGAAGCGCGCCGGCTGGGTGGCTTCGGCATTTGCGGTCTGGAACAATGCTGCAATACTTTCATCCAGGAGTTTGAGCCAATCTCAACTCAGTTGGCGCGTGACCAGAATCTCTCGCTCAATCCGGCCAAGATTTCCGGCAACTGCGGACGTTTGCTCTGTTGTCTGCTGTATGAGCAGAATCATTATGCGGAATCGATGCGGAAATTCCCGGAAGTCGGTTCCACAGTGCACGGAAAACTGGGGCGTGCAGTCGTGGAGGCGATCAACGTGTTTCAGCAGTCAATGACGTTGCGCTATGAGGACGGCGGCTTCGAGAAACTCACCTGGAAAGAATATCACCTATTGGAGCGGAAACGTCTGACGCCGGCTCCACCGAAAGCACGGGAATAACCACATTATGAATTTCTATATCACGACTCCGATCTACTACGCCAACGACAAGCTGCATATCGGTCATGGCTACACGACGATCACCGCCGACATTCTGGCGCGATTCCATAAGCTTGCCGGAGAGGAGACATTCTTTTTGACCGGTATGGACGAACACGGCACCAAGCTTGAGGAAGCTGCCGCTGCCGTCGGCAAGACACCGCAGCAGTTGGTCGATGATAACCACAAGTTGTTCGTCGAAACGTTCAAGTCGCTGGGAATCTCCAATGACTATTTTATTCGCACAACGTCGGAAAAGCACAAGAAGGGCGTGCAGAAATTGCTCACCAGACTCTACGAGGCTCGCACCCCATCCGGTGAACCGGTAATCTACAAAGGAAAGTATGAAGGGTTGTACTGCACCGGCTGCGAGAAATTCATTACGGAAAAGGAGCTGACCAACGGCGTCTGTCCGGTGCATCTGACCAAGCCGAAATCCGTCAGCGAAACGAATTACTTCTTCCGCCTGTCGGCGTACCTCGATCAGGTGGAACAACTGATCCAGAGTGGTCGGCTCAAAATTTGGCCCGAAGGCCGTCGCAATGAAGTGTTGGGACTGATTAAGCAGAAGCTCGATGACTTTTCAATTTCGCGCGAACGAGTCAACTGGGGCATCGACCTGCCGTTTGACCCGACGCAGAAGACCTATGTCTGGGTTGATGCGCTGCCGAATTACATCACCGCTATCGGCTACGAGGACAACCCGGCGGAATTCGACAAGTGGTGGAACAAGTCACAGATCGTGCATCTGATGGCCAAAGACATTCTCAAGTTCCACGCCATTTATTGGCCGGCAATGCTGCTGGCGGCGAACTTGCGCGTTCCTGATATTCTGTTCATTCACGGCTATATCAGTCTGGACGGTCAAAAAATCAGCAAATCCTTGGGCAATGCGATCGCCAACGAGAGGTTAATCAAGGACTTCGGTCGTGATGCCACGCGCTATTTATTGACGTCGCAATTCCCGTTCCATCAGGATGGCGACATCAACTACCGCAGGCTATACGAAAAATACAATTCCGATCTGGCTAATGATTACGGCAACTTGGTCAGCCGCGTGATGAAGTTGGCCTTTACCAATTTCGACGGTAAGGTGCCCACTCCGGATGATACACTTGAGGACAAAAGCGCTGAACTCAGGGCGGCGATTGCGACGACACCGGACAAAGCAATCGAACTGATTCGCAACATCGATGTGCTTGGTGCGGTCGAAACTATCTGGAATCTGATCCGCTGCGCCAATCGCTACTTCGACTATAACAAGCCGTGGGAGCTTGCCAAGAAAGGGCAGATGCAGCTTTTGGGAACGATTCTTTATCGTTCACTCGAGACAATTCGCATCGTC
>JAPLUP010000132.1 GCA_026397575.1 Candidatus Zixiibacteriota bacterium | reverse complement strand
GAGAATCTTGAAAGCAATGCGCACGGAGATGCTGATCATTGAGGCGCCGATTTCACCGGCGCTCATCTGCGGAAACGTCACGAGAGTCGGGACTTCCTTCTTGATGGCATGATAGGCTATTAGACCGATGAGCGTCAGCTTGAAAACGTCGCGCGCCAACGCAACGAGCGATTTGAGAGTCAGCAGATTTTTCGCGCCGGTCACAAAATTGAGTTTATCAAACTTCGGCTCCAGCGCAGAAGTTGAAAAAACGTTGCCGACTTGCAGATAGCTGCTACCGAAAGCGATAACGGTCAGCGCCAAGATTATCGGTGCGGTCGCTTTGACGAATACCCAACCGACTTTGAGGAAAAATCCCTGTGCCGTGCCAGGATCGATGGCAAACTTGGCCGAGTCGCTAAGCGTCCAGCTCAGAAGACCGCGCAATTCGCGCGACATCGCCGGACCGAGCGCCACCAGCGCCGCTACGCCACAGAGCATAACTATTACGGCACTGAGATCCTGTGAGCGCGCGACTTGGCCCTTTTCGCGCGCCTCCCGTATCCTTCGCGGTGTTGCTTTTTCAGTCCGTTCCTGGAATGATTCCTCGGGCATATCCTATCCTGCAAATCCTTTGGTGATCTGAAACGCGTCTATGCTCAGACGCGAAAACAACTGCGTGAAGACATAGTTGAACACCGGCAGACTGATCGCGAGGATCAATAATCCGGCGCCAATTTTCACTTGAAAACCCACAACCAGGATATTCATCTGCGGCATGGTGCGAGCGATGATACCAAGACAGACATCCGTGATAAACAGCGTGACAATCACGGGCGCCGATACCTTGATTCCGATGGTAAACGCCGCACCCGCCAGCTTCATGACTTCCATCAGGTTCGCCGGTCTGAAAGCAACGTGCCCCAGCGGCACCATGCGGAATGATTCAAACAGCGCCTGCAGCATGACGTGATGTCCGTTGATCAGAAAGAAAATCAGTGTGGCTATCAGAATTTTGAACTGACCGATGATCGGCACGTTAGCGGAAGTCGTCGGGTCAATGATATTGACCATGGCAAAACCAATCTGGTAACCGATCAGTCCGCCACCAAATTCGACTCCCAAGAAAATGATTTGGAACAGAAAGCCGATGATTAGGCCCAGCAGGAACTCTTGCATCGCCAGAGTGAAAAGAGGCAACAAACCAGCCTCAAGAGCGAACTGTTGTGTGCTGGCGAGTGGAAAGAGAAAATACCCGAGCACCAGCGACAAGAGAATCTTGACCATTGCCGGGATTGCCGAATGTCCGAGAATGGGGGCAGCAACGAACATTCCGCCGATGCGGAAGGTCGTAAGGGTGAAAACGACTACGTTGTCTAATGAAATTCCGAAAACTGCCTCAGTCTGCACGACTTATAAGTCTCCTCATCGCACTTACTTTAGCAAGGCGTATGCCGGAGGCGACGGGGAATATAACCGCTTGTTAGTCAAGCAGTTGATTGGTGCGGGGAATATTCTTCCGAAGAGGCGTTGGAGCTTTTTTCCATTTCAGCTTGAAATAGTTTCTATCCAACCAAAGTAGGAATGGTCCCGTAAAGCCGGACGGTGAAATCAACGAGCTTATTGATAATCCAGGGCAGAAAGAGCATCATTGCCAGCGCCACCGCGATGATCTTGGGGACGAAGG
>JAPLUP010000315.1 GCA_026397575.1 Candidatus Zixiibacteriota bacterium | reverse complement strand
CACTACTTCACTGTCAGCTAACGTGCCATCAGAGGCAATGAAAGTGACATTGTATGTGCCAGCCTGTGCGAAGCTCGGATTGAAGTGGAACGTCCCGGTGCCGTTGCCATTGTTGACAAAGGTCGCATTGACAGGAACATTCACAGCCGTCATAGTCGGGATGGTGCCGTCCGGGTCAGTCGCTGAGTCGTTGAAGTTAAGCGTTAAGCCTTCCGTCACTGATTTTGCGCCGATTGCCGCAAGCACCGGTCGCTGATTGCCGGCATCGATGACCGTGATCGTCACCACCTCGGAATCAACGGTGGTTCCGACAGTCTCTGACACTTTGAAGATGGTGGTGTACGTTCCCGCTGCCGAGAATCCGGGGGAATACAATAACCGCGACTTTGACGTGCCGGCCGGTTGTCCGGTAAGAGCCGTGAAAGTGGCTCCCGACGGAAGTCCGGTAGCGCTTAGCACCACTGGGAAACCATCCGGATCGCGACCGGTTACCGTGACATCAAGGACACCGCCTTCGAGAACCGACAGAGAACCGATCGAGTCAAGAACCACCGGTCCCGAGACGTTAAGCACGGTGATTTTCATAGCTGTCTGCACGCGAATAGTGGTATCGACTTCGTCGCGGGCCGTGAACATGATATTGTATGGGGAACCGCTGCTCTGGGTGTAGTCCGGCGAGAAGGTGAAACTCGCCGTGTCGTTGCGATGATCGGTGAGTGTCATGTTTGCTGGAATCGCAGAGTACGTTGTGTCGGTTCCGGAAATGACGTACCTTCTCACTCGGAATAACGGATGTGTCTGGTCAGGATCGCCGGTGTAAATCTGGAACTGCAGGGTCTCGCCCTCGTTGAGTGTCCGCTGGCAGTTGGACGGATTTGTGCAAATCGCAAACGGATTATAAAGCAGTATGTCGGGGGCAATATTAAGATCATTCAACACGATCGTGACCGTAACTGAATCGACAACTCCCGTCGTATCCGAGTCTGTCGCATAGAAGCTGATTGGGTAAGTGTCAGCCTGCAAGTTCTGTGTCTTCCAAATCAGACGTCCAATACCCGAGCCGCTATCCGCAAACGTGGCATTTAACGGTAGAGGCGTGGAAGTTGTCAGTGCCGGGTAAGAACCATCGGCGTCCGTTGCCGTCACTCTGATGGAGATGCTGTCAAACTCTGTCGCCGTCACCGATGTCGGCGTCACCGAAATGTTAGGCAGTTGATTGCCCGCCGAGACGCAGTTGACCACAACCACAGCCGTGTCTTTTGCGACACCGTCAGTTGCATAGAAGCGTACATTATAGATCCCCGCCTGCGTAAAGTTCGGTTTGAAGCGGAACAGGCCTCTGCCCGTGAGTGAATCTACGAAGGTCGCGTTCACCGGCAGTGTAGTCGCGTCGACTTTTAGCGTGTCGATTGTGCTGTCGGCGTCAGTCGCACTGATCGTGAAGAACAGCGAGTCTCCTTCCATCACCGATTGCGTGTCGGCCGGTACACTCAGAACCGGCGGCTGTGGCACATTGACGACTTGAATCAGAACAACCTCATAGTCGACTTTGTTGCCGTCAGAAGCGTAGAATTTCACGGAGTAAAGACCCGCCTGCCGGAAGTTGGGCGTGAAGGTGAACGATCCGCGACCATTGGCTGAATCAACCAGTGTCGCATTCGTCGGAATCCCTTGAGCATAGAAAAACGGTATCGTACCATCCGGGTCGGTTGCGGACAGGTGTACGCGCAGCGTGTCGCCTTCGCGAACCGACTTCGCTCCAACCGTCGCCAGTACAGGCGCTTGATTGGTTTTCAACACCGTAATTCGCGCGCTATCGACGTCACTAAGGGCTGGCGTGTCGTCGTCCAGACAAAGCACAATGAAGTTGTATGTGCCGGTATCGGCGATGGTCACCTTCCACCGCAGCGAACCCTTGCCGCCTGTCGAATCGGTAAACACTGCACCTGCCGGCTTTGCCAGCGAAATCAGGTAAAGCGCACCGCCATTCGGATCGGTTGAGTCAGTGGCGACTATACGTATCTTCAGCGAATCGCCGGGTAATATCGTATAATCCGTCATTCGACTTATGTGCGGAGGTCGATTGACATCTATAGTCGCGACTACGACCTTCTCAATGTCTGATGCGCCGCCGCCATCGATGGCAAAGAAGGTAACCGTGTCCATGCCGGCGTCGTAGTAGTCGGGTGAGTAGGTATACGTACCGTAGCCATTTCCGTCATCGACGAAAGTATAATGATTGTTCATGGTCGTGGCGCTGACCAGCAGCGTCGGAAATCCGGCTTCGTCTGTGGCGTGCACCTGGAATGTCAGCACGCCTCCTTCGTATACAATCTTGGGTCCAATCGAATCCAGCACCGGCGGTTGATTGGCATTGTTGATTACCGTGATCGCCACGATCTCACTGTCGGCCAAAAAACCATCGGAAGCGATGAAGGTCACATTGTAGATGCCGGATTGAATCATGTCCGGTACGAACGCAAACGTGCCGGTGCCATTGGTATGATCAAGATACGTTGCGTGTGCCGGTAGATTGATCGCAGTCATCACTGGGTTCTGACCGTCGGCGTCGGTCGCTGACGTATTGAATGTCAGGCTACTACCGGCATTGACCGAACGTGGTCCGATACTTGCCAGTACCGGTGCGCGATTGACATTGACAACTGTGATTGCCACCACTTCGCTGTCTGCCAGAACGCCGTCGGAGGCGATGAAAGTCACATGATAGACGCCGGCTTGCGTAAAGTCGGGACTAAAGTTGAAGGTACCCGTACCATTGAGATTATCGACATAGATCGCATTGGTCGGCAGACCAACCGCCGTCATTGCTGGAATCGTGCCATCCAGATCGGTGGCGGATGTACTGAACGCCAACGTAGCGCCTTCGTCAATGGATCGTGATCCAATTGCTGCCAGAACCGGTGGCTGATTACCCGCATCAGCAACCGTAATCGTTACAGTCTCACTGTCAGCGAGTAAGCCCTCGGACGCGATGAGTCTTACGTTGTAAACACCGGCTTGAGTGAAGCTGGGATTGAAGTCGAAAGTTGCCGTGCCATTGCCGTGGTCAGTATAAGTGGCATTCGTCGGCAGGCTCTCCGCCGTCATTACTGGTGTAAGAACATCAGGATCAGTGGCCGAAGAGATGAAGTTCAGATTCGCGCCTTCATTTACACCCCGCGGACCGATGGCAGCCAATACCGGAGCCCGATCAACGTTGGTGACCGTGATCGCAACCACCTCGCTATCAGCCAGGAAACCATCCGAAGCAACAAAGGTCACATTGAAGACGCCGGCTTGCGTAAAGTCGGGACTGAAGTTGAAGGTACCCGTGCCATTGAGATTATCGACGTAGGTTGCATTG